>JACRGU010000053.1 GCA_016212245.1 Nitrospirota bacterium | reverse complement strand
TGACCTTAACATCTTTAATGGTAGAGGTAGGGTCAAACGAGACCTCCCCTGTTGCGAGGTCCACGGAAACCATTCTGCGGGACTCCTCAACCTGTCTACCATAGTCATCAAGATACTTGAAAAGTATATATGCCCCTGCATTATGAGGATAGCGAAGCGGCTACAGAAGGATTAACATATAAGGTGTATGGGATTTCTGGAATTAAAGATGCTGTAAATGCCTCTTCTACGATGCCAGCTATTAAAAATGCAATTATGAATACCAAAATAAGCTTTTTTATAATAGCCATGCCATTAATCTATTTGGGAAAATTGGATTTAGCTTAGAGTATTGTATTATCCCCCTAAGGTCAAGACATTTTTTCTCAATCAGTCGCCTGATATTAACAATTTTAGTTGGCTGCAGTTATACTAAACTATGCTGAGGGCATTTTTAATAATCGCCATTTTATCTATCTCTGTGCATGCCTACTCCTTTATATCAGATACTGAGATCGCATCATTTCAGAAGGAACTCGAAGGTAAGCCTGTTGGTGAACGAATTGCCTTCTGGGCAGAGAAGTTTATCAGCACTCCCTATGACCCTGACCCACTTGGAGAATATGTAACTAAGAATGTGATTGTTGCTGACGAGCGGGTTGACTGCATGTATCTGAATTTCAGGACGCTCGAACTCAGCCTCAGCAGAACCCCTTCTGAGGCTGTGATGATTGCACTGGATAAACGCTTTATTGATAAAGGCAGGGTCGTAGATGGCAGGGTAATTAATTATGAGAACAGGTTTCAATATGGCGAAGACATGCTTAATAGCGGAAAGTGGGGGAGGGAAATTACCTCAAATATAGGTGAGGTGATAGAAATTAGAGGCTCAAAAGGGAAAAGTACCATAATCGCTCTACCAAAAGAAAAGTTTGTATCAGCAATAAAATTGCTCAGGACTGGAGATATGCTTTTTTTCATCAAGTTCCCCGACAAAAGAGTAATGGATGAAATAGTCGGGCATATAGGGATAGTTAAAAAAGAGGGAGATATTTTTTATCTAATCCATGCCAGCGGACTTAAGAACAGAGAAGGGGTAGTTAAAAAAGTTTTACTTTCTGATTATATAAAATCAATGCCTTTCATAGGGGTACGGGTAAGCAGGTTCGATTAGGCTCGCCCTCTATTTATTCCGCCTCTGGAATTTTGTCTTCTTTCTCAGTTTTTTATGTTTATGCTTACTCATCTTTTTCTTACGCCATTTTACAACACTTCCCACATACTCACCTCCTCTTAGAAAGTTCAAAATTTAAAAAGCAAAATTAAAAATTTTGGAACTCCATTATTTTGAATTTTTAATTTTACATTTTGCATTTTCTTTTGCTTGATCCATAAATGCCTCAAGCTGTATCTCTGTGGTTAATGATTCAGTGCCGTCATACGGTATGCTTATGCACGGGATTCCATAGTCCCCGCTAAGGCCCCGCATAAGTGCAGTTACAATAGTGCCTGGCATACATCCAAATGGCATTGCGTTAATAATACCTGAAGCACCTCTCCTTATCAGGTCAATGCTCTTACCAATGCTGAGAATTGCCTCTCCCTCGAATGAATGATGGAGATAGGGAGATGCCATGCTAAGTATCTTATGTGTCTCCGGTTCCTTAAGGGTTTTCAGGAATCCCTTGAAATAAGCGGTAACCCTGTGCTCAATCCTCTTTTGAAAGAACTTTTTTAAAAGGAAGTTAATCATACCAGACCAATCCTTTTTTATCAAGGCCTTGCGAAATCCCATGAGATTCACATAGTATATCCACTCTTCAACAGGAGCAAGCCATACCTGTCCCCCCAGTGCCTCTACCTTTCTAATCAGATTCTCATTTGAAAAACTGTGGGACCTTACAAATATCTCTCCTACAATGCCTATTAGAGGTTTTTCACTATACTCTTTTGGCAGGTGCTCAAAATCCCTCCTGAGATCTTTGAGCACATCCTCAATGTTGCCATTTGCACTGCAAAGAGAACGGTAAATCTTCTGTAAGTATTCATTATATAACGTGTCTGAAGAACCTTTTTCCCTTTCGTAAGGTCTTGTCTCATGAAGGCACTTGTAAAGGAGTTCAATTGCAACAATGCCTGTCCATGACCTCAGCGTGAAGTCTTTACCCACAATCCCAAGGTCCCTGTAAAAATTGACGTCTTGGTTTGGTGAAAATATTGGCACATCTTTATACCCTATCTCATCAAGTATGAGCCTGTGAAATACATTGTACTGGCCGAACCTGCATGGCCCTGAGCCTGATGGCATGAAGAATGCTGACTCGCCGGGCCTGAAATCAGGTTCCATAACCTTTTTAAGCATGTCTCCAGTTGTCACAGCACACGGATAGCATTCCTTGCCCGAAACATATTTTTTCCCGATGTCAATTGCTGTTCTGTCAGATTCAGGAAGGACCTCAGCACTAATGCCACAGTGTTCAAATGCAGCTGCAAGTGCAAATGCATGGTCTGACATACGGGGGATATAGATAGTGCGTTTTGAGTGATGAGTGACGCCCTGTACCATACGGTGCAGGGTGACGAGTGACGAGTGATATGTAATATCCCTTGAACTTTTGTCTTTACTTATAAGTCTTGACTCATCACTCATAACTTTATTTTGGATGCTGTCGAGGAATGCCTCACACCTTGTTATTACACCGGCATCAGCACTGTGTTCGTCTATCTCTATAAAGAGATATGGTTTGCCTTCCATCTCCCCATTAAAATATTTGAGTATAAAGGAATCCGGACCACATGAAAAATTTCCGATATAAAGTGCATACAGGTTGGGATGCCCCCTGATAAATCTTGCTGCGCTCAGTATCCTTTGCCCTGAGCGCCAGTACATATTTGGCCAGTCCTGATCTATACCTATGTCTTCAATGGGTAGAAAATCCATAGGGATGGAACATACTCCGAGGTCAGCAAGTTTTTTAGGAATCTCGAGGGTTACACCATTATCAAATGCATTATAAGCCCTGCCAATAATGACAATAGTCCTTTCCTTGAGGGAAGAAAGTATTTCAATACCTTTTGATTTTACCTGTCTGAAGAATTCCTCCTGTGCCTTTTCCCCCTTATCCAGCGCATTTGCAATGTCATCTGTTTTTAACCCAAATGGCTTGAACAACCGCTTGATCTCCTTTTCAAGAAAATCCCTGCCTCGTCTCAAATTAATAACAGGTGTTAAAGGTTTTATACCTTCTTTAAATGCAATCTTTGATACATATGGGATTGTCTGCGTGTAGGGACACGCAAATCCTCTTTCGAAGCGGTCTTCAGGTGTATTGAGGTTAATAAAGCTCGGTATAAATATAGCGTCTATATCTTTATCGAGCAGATATTTAATATGTCCGTGTGCAATCTTAACAGGGAAGCAGGTCTCAGAAAGGACACTCTCAAGACCAAGATTGATAATCTGTCTGTTTGTCTTTGGCGATACCTCTACATAAAAACCGAGCTCCCACAGGAGTGTAGTCCAGAATGGGAGATAGTCATGGAAGAAGAAGATGTAGGGAATGCCTATTTTAAGTGATGAGTGACGAGACTTCGGCGAGCTCAGTCGAGCCGTAACGAGTGACGAGTCTCCCCCCCACCCCTGCCCTCCCCCTCGAGGGGGGAGGGTTAGGGAGGGGGTGCTGACTGATGACTGTTTAAATGACTGATGCCCTGAACTTGATTCAGGGTTGACTATTGACTGTCGTTCGAGGTGTGCCTTCCATAGCATTTCATCCCTGAATGAGAAGAAGTCGTGAGACGTAAGATGTGAGATGTGAGACGATTTCTGATTTTTTCTTACATCATATTTTTCGCACCTGCTACCATAGAATAGATAGCCCTCTTCTCCTGCAATCTTTACTCTGTTTATGTCGCATATATTAGGACAGCCTTTGCATTCAAAGGATGATATCTCGTAGGGTCTCTTAGAAAGTTCGAAGCCCTTAAAAATTGTCTTCTCTTTCATATATTTAATTGCTATTAATGCCATACCGATTGCACCTGTTACATCATGGTGTGGTGGAACTGTTATATTCTTCCCGAGATATTTTTCGAATGCGGCAACAACCGATTTATTGAAGGCTACTCCGCCCTGGAAGAATATGTTCCTACCTATCGCCTTGCCGGCGACAACCCTGTTTATATAATTCTGGACAATAGAATATGCAAGACCTGCAAGGAGATTGTTCCTGTCAGTGCCCTTCTGGAGATTTGCCATCAGGGAGTTCTCCATAAACACTGTACATCTTTCACCCAGTCTACACGGGCTCTTGGAGGCAAAGGCGCACTCCTCAAATTCACCCTTTATTGATATATTCAGCTTCTCTGCCTGTTCCTCGAGGAAGGAACCCGTGCCTGCAGCGCATGCCTTGTTCATCTCAAAGTCAACAACTACACCATCTTTAAGGGATATGTATTTTGAGTCCTGTCCTCCTATCTCGAATATTGTGTCCACACTTCTGTCTATAAAAACTGCAGCGGTGGCCTGTGCTGTAATCTCATTTTTTACTATGTCCGCGCCCACATAATCTGCAATCATATATCTGCCTGAGCCAGTTGTCCCGACACCCATTATCTCGACTTTATCTCCGATCTCCTCTCCTATCTCCTCAAGTCCCTGTTTAACTGCCTCTATAGGCCTGCCAGCTGTCATAAGGTATCGTTTTGACAGGAGTCTTCCATGCTCATCTATTACAGCAAGGTTAGTGCTTATAGAGCCAACATCAATGCCGAGATAGGCCTTAGTTTTGAGTGACGAGTGACAAGTGACAAGGGTGGGGGTATTCTTTGCTCTTTGCTCTTTGCTCTTTGCTGTATCAATCAGAGGGGGGTATCCTGCCTCTATAGGCCTGTCTGATTTAACAAACTCTTCAAGCCCTGAAACAAGTTCAGGGTTAAAATGGCGTACAATACCTCCGTCCATATCTTTTAATACAGCTCCGATCGCTCCCATAAGTGCGTAATCCTCAGGTACAAAAAGGTCATCAAGTTCAAAGATTTCCTTGAAGGCCCTGACCATGCCTTTGTTTGCTGCTACCCCTCCCTGGAATGATATAGGAAGGATGATATCCCTCCCCCTCGATATGGAGCCCTTGAAGTTTCTTGCAACCGCAAAACATAGACCCGCCACAATATCTTCCATCGGGGTAGCTATCTGCTGAAGGTGTATCATGTCGGATTTTGCGAATACACTGCATCTTCCTGCAATCCTCGGGGGCTTTTTTGATTTAAGTGCAAGCTCGCTGAATTCTTCTATTGTGAGTCGCAGTCTTTCTGCCTGCTGGTCGAGGAAGGAACCTGTTCCTGCAGCACACACAGAGTTCATAGAAAAATCTCTGATAGAGCAGCCATCGCCTATAAGGATAAGTTTTGAATCTTCCCCGCCAAGCTCAATTATTGTTTTGATATGAGGGAATAGTTTAATTGTGGAATATGCCTGTGCAACAATCTCGTTGACTGGCTCCATGCCGAGGATAGATGCGATTAACCTGCCGGCAGAGCCGGTAACGGATAGTGAGAAGGCTCCATTTCGTTCGGAGTTCGGAGTTCGGAGTTCGGAGTCTTTTGTTGAACGTTGAACGTTGAACGTTAAACATTCAACTGTGCTCTGTGCTCTGTGCTCTGTGCTCTGAAGGCTAACTGCTTTTTTAAGCAGACGGAGGGCAACACTAACAGGATGGCCTCTGTGCCTCTCATAACAACTATAAAGCCTGTTTCTCTTTTCATCAAAGACGACAAGCTTTACGCTGACAGAACCTGCATCAAGCCCGAGGAATTTCATAATAATACCCGATAAAATGTTTTAAACATTATACTATATAATGAATGACGAGTGACAGTATCATTTCTCTATCTCTATTTATCAGTTGCATAAAATAGAAGGCAGATGCGCTGTAAAAGTTCTGCAAATCAACAGGATTTAATTATTATTCACATAAATGCAGACTTAACCGAAAGTGAATTTTACAAAGAGGCTGGCTGGCCATGCCTGAGGGCTATAAGGTGTTGATGGCAGTCCTTTTCCATCGCATCTGCCTTCTATATCAAGAATAAGGTTTGCAATATTTAGGTCTATTTATTTTTCGGTGTCACTTGTAACTCGTTACTCGTTACTGTTATTCTTACAGAGATGAGATTGTATAAGGTGAATTTCAGCCTGAGAGATCCGAAGGTGATATTCCTGATTAATACATGTATGGGGATACTTCTGATTTTTGCATTTCTATTTTTTGTCAGGAATATTATTTCAATCTCAACGAGCCCTGATAGAAAGACTCCGATGCCGGAGAAGAAATCCGGGCCTGAAAGGGCACGGCATGCCGTGCCCTTTCAGGATTATGCACCTATTCTCAAAAATAACCCTTTTGGTTTTCCCGGGGGTGAATTAAAACCCATTATTGTCTCATCAGGGGAGGCATCAATCTCAAGGACAGATATATCCCTTATAGGCACTGTGTCAGGGCCAAGAAGTCTGAGCTATGCAATCTTTGCTGATAAAACAGGCCTTCAGGCTGTTTTCAGGGTGGGTAATCCTGTTTTTAGTCTCGGAACCTTAAAAAAAGTTGAAAAGGACAGGGTATTTATAAGTAGCAGTGGCAGGGATATAGAGATTCCTATAGCAGAAATAACAACAATAAGGGAGATTAAAAGACCATATACGGGTGAGACAGCTTCTACTGGCTTTGCGCGGAAGACTGGTGAGGGAGTCTATACCGTTGACCAGAAAAGGGTTCAACAGGCAATAGAAAATCCTAATCAGATTATGACTGATGCCCGGCTCCTACCTAACATTGTTGAAGGCAAGCAGGAGGGATTTGTATTAAGGGAGGTGAGGCCTGGTGGAATATATCAGAGCCTCGGTCTTCAGAATGGTGATGTACTTCTAAGGATAAACGAGTATAATATCTCTAATCCTGAGGCCGCACTTCAGGCATTTACAGCCCTGAAGGGGATGGACAGGGTTCAGCTTGATATCATAAGGGCCGGGGCAAAGATGACTATAACATATCAGATAAAGTAAAAGGAGAAAAATTGGTATTTTTACCTTGACAGGATTAATAACATTGGATAAACTTCTTCTGTAAGAAGGGGCTGGAGA
>JACRGU010000052.1 GCA_016212245.1 Nitrospirota bacterium | reverse complement strand
TTTACTCTCTCAGGCCCTCTCATCATAGTGTGTGATTAAGACGCTGTATCCTTCATCTGCGAGGTTCTTTGCAAGGCGGAATGCATCATCCTTTATATTGAACTTACCAATCCTTACCCTGTAGTATCTGATACCATCAATCTCTGTCTCTGTGATATACACCTTACTGTATTTAAGTTCAAGGGCTGTTTTAAGGCGTGTAGCATTCGAAAGCTCTTTAAAAGAACCCACCTGTATGGTAAATGGCCCTCTATCAGAGGAATATCTTACTTCTCTTATATACCGTGTATCTCTCCCGAGATACTCAATCCTGACTTTTCCTGTGCCTGGCCCTATCAGGCCTATCTCTCTGGCCGCAGCATAAGATAAATCCAGGTCTCTTCCTGATACAAACGGCCCCCTGTCGTTCACTAAACAGTTAACAGCCTTATTGTTTGAAATGTTTGTTACCTTCAGCCTTGTGCCAAACTGATGTTCTCTATGGGCACAGGTTAAGGCGTACATGTTAAATAGTTCTCCTGAAGATGTTGGTCTGCCGTGAAAATCAGGGCCATACCATGAGGCGATAGCATAACCAGGCTCTGGATATGTCTCATAGCGAGCAGGGGCACAGGAGGCAAGAAAAACGAGTAACAAGTAACAAGTAACAAGTTTTATTATAGTTACTGGGTTCATTGAGTTTACACAGTTCATGGAGTTATTAAAACCCAGGAAACTCAATAAACTCAAGAAACTGTGTTAACTTAATACCCGTCACTCGTTACTCTTTTAAAGTATATATCTGCTCAGGTCCTCATCCTTTACAATCTCACTCAGCTTTTCTTTGACATATTTCCTGTCTATCGAAAGTTTTCCATTCTTTTTCTCAGGCGCCTCAAAGGAAATGTCCTCAAGAAGTTTTTCGAGGACAGTGTGCAGCCTTCTTGCACCGATATTTTCTGTCTTCTCATTCACATGTGCTGCAATATCAGCAATCTCATCAATCGCATCCTCTGTAAAATCTATCTCTACATCCTCTGTAGAAAGCAATGCGGTATATTGTTTAATCAACGCATTATAAGGCTCTGTAAGTATCCTGATGAATTCTTCTTTGCCGAGTGGGTCGAGTTCAACCCTTATAGGAAAACGTCCCTGTAATTCAGGAATCAGGTCAGATGGTTTAGTCATGTGAAAGGCTCCAGCAGCTATAAAAAGGATATGCTCTGTTTTTACAGGCCCATGCTTTGTTGCGACCGTAGAGCCTTCAACTACTGGTAAAAGGTCTCTCTGGACGCCTTCACGTGAAACATCAGGGCCATGTGTATACCCTCTGCTCGCTATCTTATCTATTTCGTCAATAAATACAATACCTAACTGCTCAACCCTATCAATCGCATCCTTTGTCACTTTATCCATATCAATGAGCTTATTTGCCTCTTCCTGTAACAGGATACCCAATGCCTCAAGGACCTTTACCTTTTTCCTCTTTGACCTTTCAGGCAGGAAACTGCCGAGCATCTCCTTGAGATTTATCTCAAGCTCTTCAAGCCCCACATTTGAAACAACACCAAAAGGTATAATCTTTTCTTTCACCTCGATGTCAACATATCTGTTGTCGAGTTTTCCCTCTCTAAGCTGTACCCTGAGCCTCTCTCTGGTCTCTTTTTGTCTTTCCCTTTCTTCCTCTTCAAACCCTGCTCCCTTTACCATTCTCGGGTGCGGAAGAAGTAAGTCAAGGAGACGTTCTTCAGCAAGACCCTTTGCCTTTTCCTGAACCTTTTCTACATGTTCTGACTTAACCATGCTTATGGATATCTCTGTCAGGTCTCTTATCATTGATTCCACATCACGGCCTACATAGCCTACCTCTGTAAACTTTGATGCCTCGACCTTTACAAAGGGCGCATTTGCAAGCCTTGAGAGTCTCCGCGCTATCTCAGTCTTACCCACACCTGTAGGGCCTATCATGATTATGTTCTTTGGTAAAACCTCATCCTTCAATTCAGGAGAAAGCCTCTGCCTCCTCCACCTATTCCTCATAGCAATAGCAACTGCCTTCTTTGCCTTGTGCTGCCCTATGATATACTTATCGAGTTCTTCTACTATCCTTCTCGGTGTCAGGTTATCCATTTAGTTCCTCTATGGTTATATTCTCATTTGTGTATATGCAGATGTCTGAAGTAATCTTCATGGATTTCTCCACGATCTCTCTTGCCGAAAGTGATGTATTTTCATAAAGTGCCCTTGCCGATGCCTGGGCAAATGGGCCTCCAGAGCCAATGGCTGCAACTCCGTCCTCAGGCTCGATAACATCACCTGTGCCTGAGAGTATAAAAGTGTGCTCGGCGTCAGCTACTATCAAGAGGGCCTCGAGCCTCCTTAAAACTTTATCAGTCCTCCAGTCTTTTGCAAGTTCAACAGCAGCCCTTGTTATATTCCCCCTGTAGGATTCGAGCTTGCCTTCAAACTTCTCAAACAATGTAAGTGCATCTGCTGTTGCCCCTGAAAAACCAGTGAGGACCTTCTCACCATACATCTTCCTGATCTTCCTGGCATTATGTTTCAATATAGTATTGCCCATTGTAACCTGCCCATCTCCGCCTATCGCAACCTTTCCATCACGCCTCACGCATAGTATAGTTGTTCCCTTAAACATTTCCTGCTCCTTCACTTTTAACTTCTCACTTTGAGCTTTTCATTTTCCTTAGCAAGGGGATGGGCCTTATCATATATATCCATCAGATGTGTTATATCCAGATGGGTATATTTCTGGGTCGTAGAAAGAGATGAATGACCCAGAAGCTCCTGTATCACCCTGAGGTCTGCGCCATCCTGAAGTAGATGGGTTGCAAATGTATGCCTCAGTGTGTGAGGCCCTATCTGCCTGTTGATAGCTATCGCCCTTGCATACTTTACTACTATACGTCTTACTCCTCTGTCTGTCAATCTTGTACCTATCCTGTTAAGAAATAATGCCCTCTCTTTCCTTTTAAGCACTATTCTCTCTACCATGTATGATTTGATGGCATCAACCGCCTTTGAACCAACAGGCACTATCCTCTCCTTCTTACCCTTCCCCCTTACCTTTACCAATCCTTCCCTTGTGTTAATGTCATCCACATTAAGTCCAGAAAGTTCACTTGTCCTCAGACCGCTTGAATAGAGAAGTTCAAGGATAGCCCTGTCTCTCGCAGGCATAAAGCCTATCCCCTCAGGTTTCTCAACGAGAGAAAAAACATCGTCAACAGAAAGGAAATTCGGGAGCAGTTTTGGAATCTTCAGGTTTGAAACGAGTTTTGCGGGGTTTGATTTTATATAGCCCTCACTGTACAAGAATTTGAAGAACGACCTGACAGCAGCAAGCCTCCTGCTAACAGTCGTTTTTTTAAGCCTGTTTTTCATTTGTGCTGCTATAAAGCCACGAACATCTATCATATCTATATCTTCAATCGCTGTGTTAACATGTTCAAAAAATTCTCCGAGGTCTTTCCTGTAGGCCCTTAGCGTATGGGCTGATGCAGCCCTTTCGATCTCAAGATACCTTATGAACTTATCAATATAGTCTTTCATATTGATATTTTAAGTAATGTAGATATATCTTTCAACTTAGCCCCTTGAGCCCTTTTCTCTTGAAGAGCCTGTCAGGAACTTTGCCAGTATCAAAAACCCAATTGCGCCAGAAGTGTTTGCAGTAATATCTTCAAAGGAAAAACTCCTTTCAGGGATGAGCACCTGTAATAATTCCATAATTGTCCCATAAAGCACAGAAAATAAAACAGCATATAAAAGGACGCGTCTGAATTTTTTCTTGAAGACAATATAGAATAAGCTACTTGTAATAAGGTAAAGGAAAAAGTGCCCGAACTTATCATACCTCTCTGGCATTCCAGGAACAGGCTCTGAAGTCAGTGAAAGATAAGTTACAATTATCATCCACACTAAAAAAACCATAATCAACGGCCATCTAATCTCACGGCTTGCCAAAATATCACTCCTCTTCAACCCAATTTCTCAATGTCTTCTCAAGGCTTTCCATATCCTCAACATTCATTATCTTTGCATCAGGTTCAATCCTCTTTATCAGTCCTGAAAGAACCTTTCCTGGCCCAACTTCTACAAAGGTGTTTATACCTGATTCAACAATACCTCTTATAGAGTCTTCCCACAAAAGAGGGCTGTTAAGCTGGCGTATCAGAGAGGTCTTTATTTTATCGGCCTTGGTCAGAAAAACTGCATCTGCATTATTAACTATCGGAATATCAGGGTCTTTAAACTCCATTGCATACAGGAGTTCAGCAAGCCTGTTTGATGCCTCTACCATTAATGTGCAATGGGAAGGGGCACTTACTGCGAGTGGCACTATCCTCTTTGCTCCTGCCTCTTTTGCAAGTCTCATTGCCTCCTCGACTGCCTCCTTTTCTCCTGCAATTACTATCTGGCCAGGGCAATTATAGTTGGCAGATACAACATAGCCTGAACGCACAGACAGACATATCTCATCCACATTATTTCTGTCCAATCCGAGGATTGCAGCCATGAGTCCCTTACCTTCTGGAACCGCCTCCTGCATAAACTGTCCCCTTTTCTCTGTAAGCCTCACAGCATCTCTAAACGATAAGACCCCTGCTGCTACAAGGGCAGAGTATTCACCGAGGCTGTGTCCAGCAACAACTG
>JACRGU010000055.1 GCA_016212245.1 Nitrospirota bacterium | reverse complement strand
TTATCAGCAGTTGGTCTTCCCTAAGTGTCCTCACTATGTTACTGAGCTTTACATCCTTAGATGCTTGAATCCCATAAAGTATCTCCTTAATAAGCCTCTGTTTAGGTTTGCTGAACCGCTTCGAAATGATTCCTGAGAATTTCGATAGCTGTCCCTTTAGATTGGCTATAGTCCTTGATTCTACGCTCATGACTCCCTCCATTTCCTTGATCGATAAGGGTTTCACTATGATAGAGGATATTGAACTCAGGAATCTTTAGAGCTTTTTAAAAAATATTTTGCTCCACTTGTGTTTTTTGTTTTCTTTAGCCATTTCAATAGGTTAGATGTTTGACTGCAGAAAAACTCAGGAAACTCCACGATATGCTAAAATTAGTAACGAGTAACAAGTGACAAGTAACGAGATTGAAGGACAAAAAATTATTGTCAATCGGATTAATATCAGCCGTCCCTTTTGAAGGTGAGATTATCCTCAAATATCTTAAAAGGATTACCACTGAAGTGTTTGAAGGTTTAACCTGCTATAGAGGCCGAATATGGGATAAAGATATTGTCTATCTTGCCTCCGGAATAGGAAAGACAAACGCCTCACATACAGTAACTATCCTGATAGAAAAGTTTTCACCACGCCTTGTTATCAACTTCGGAGTTGGCGGTGCCTATCCTTCATCGGGGTTGAAGATAGGAGACATTGCCATTGCAGAAAAGGAGATTTATGGGGATGAGGAAAAATATTTTAACGAATTCCCTCTGGATAAAATCCTTTTGAAGAAATTTGTTAAGTCTTTTAATCTCATCACTCGTCACGGCTCGGCTGAGCTCGCCGAAGCCTCATCACTCGTCACTAAAATGAAGCCAGGCCCATTTGTCACAGTATCAACATGCACAGGTACAATAAAGAGGGCATTGGAACTTGAGAAAAGATTTAATGCAATTTGTGAGAACATGGAGGGCGTAGCAGTAGCCCATATATGTACATTATACGGTATCCCCATGGTTGAGATTAGAGGCATCAGCAATATTGTTGAGGACAGGGATATGAGCAAATGGGATTTAAAACTCGCAGCAGAGAATTGTCAGATGGTGGTAATGGAGTTTCTAAAGGAAATCTGATTTATATGATAAAATATAAAAAGTTATTTGAACGAAAAATCCATGATAAAAGATTTCATCACCCTCGGCTATTCCCCATGTCCCAATGATACGTTTATCTTTTATGCCCTTGTGCACAAAAAAATAGATACTGGAGATTTGCAATTCAAAGAGATTTTAGAAGATGTTGAGCTATTAAATCAGATGGCTCTGCGTGCCGAACTCGACATAACAAAGGCTTCATATCACGCATTCGGACATCTAAGGAAAAACTACTGCCTGTTACGTTCAGGAGGTGCACTCGGCAAGGGATGTGGGCCATTGGTTGTTACAAGGGGAAACTATGGGATGAGGGATTTAGAGGGGAAAGGGATTGCAATACCAGGCAGACTTACAACTGCTTATCTGCTTCTTCAGCTATTTACTTCAGCCTTTAACCTTCAACCTTCAACCTTATTTGTGATGCCCTTTTATGAGATTATGGATGCAGTAAGAGATGGGACAGTAGATGCAGGACTGATAATCCATGAGTCCAGGTTTACTTATCCCTATTACGGATTAAAACAGGTAGTTGACCTCGGTGAGTGGTGGGAAAAGGAGACAGGGTTACCAATACCACTTGGGGGGATACTCGCAAAGAGGGGACTGGGAAGGGATCTAATAAAGAAAATTGATACCCTTCTTAGGAATAGCATTGAGTATGCATTCACCCACAGGGATGAACCAAGGGCGTATATTAAATTGTATTCTCAGGAGCTTGAGGATGATGTAATAGAGCAGCACATCAATCTATACGTGAATAACTATTCAATAGATATAGGGTCTGATGGTATACTCGCTGTAGAAGAACTTTTCAGAAGGGCAGAGGAGAGGGGAATAATTGAGAAATCGTCAAGCCCATTGTTTATTACATAGCAAGCTCTGTCTCAATGAAAAATAGTTTCTTTGTGTAAATACAATAAACTCTATCAACTAAGATGTGGTTTGCTGAGGCAAAAAAGATTTATATCATGCCGATAGGGAGGGTTTCTGGCCCTGTCATCTCAGAAATCGAAGAAGAGATAAACAGGGCATTTAAAAAGAGAGTCGAAATATTAGAGCAGGCTTCTTTACCTTTAGATGCATACGACAGAAACAGACAGCAATGTTGCTCAACAAAGATACTTGAGAAAATTGGCGAGATGGAGTCTGATGGGATGGTCTTAGGTGTGATTGATGTTGACCTCTATGTGCCCGGATTAAACTTTGTCTTTGGAGAGGCAGACCCTGTAAATGGAATTGCCATAATTTCCATTACAAGACTCAAACAGGAGTTTTATGGAGAGGGACGAGACCATAATCTCTTTCTTAGACGTGTTGTGAAAGAGGCGGTACATGAAATCGGCCACCTCTATGGTCTTTCTCATTGCCCGGATTCGACTTGTGTCATGTATTTTTCGAACTCAATCAAAGATACAGATGAGAAAGGGGCAGAGTTTTGTGAGGTATGCAGGAGAGGCGAATACTTCTTGCTGAAATAAAACCCCGTGAGCTATACTTTTAATTATTAATCCCCACTAAATAAATGGAGACAAAATATGCCTTTTTTTGGAGAACTCTTTGCAAGCGAAATACTTAAAAAGCCTGTACTTGATCCAAAGGGTGAGGAGCTCGGAAGTGTAAAAGACCTTATGATTGTGAGGGGTGATCCACTTCCAAGGGTTTCTGCCCTGATTATTGAGCGGAAAAAGAAGTTTTTCAATCTTCCTTGGACCGACCTGAACATATTCAATAAAAGGATAATATCTTCGAAGATTTACAGTGAAAGTCTCCAGCCTTATGAATCTGCTGAGGAAGACCTCCTGTTAGTCAGGGACATCCTTGATAAGCAGATTGTTGATGCAAACGGTGCAAAGGTTGTCCGTGTGAATGATATTAAACTCGAGGGTCTTAATACAGAGGCTGTCCTTATTGCAGTGGATGTCGGGATGAGGGGGATAATGCGAAGGATAGGAGTCGAAAGGGGTGGTGAGGACCTGCTGAAATTATTTAAAAGACACCTTCCATACAACCTGATAAGCTGGAATTACATACAGCCCCTCGAACCAAAACTGACAACGATATCACTCACTGTTCCGAGGCAGATGGTCTCAGAGTTACACCCTGCTGACATTGCAGAGATAATAAGTCAGGTCTCACATAAAGAAGGTGCAACATTTTTTAAAGACCTTGATGTAGATGTAGCAGCAGAGGCATTATCAGAGCTGGAGCCTGATGTACAGGCAGCAATAATAAGCGATATGGACAGAGAGAGGGCATCAGACATTATAGAGATGATGCCTCCTGATGAGGCCGCTGACGTTCTGAGCGACCTCCCTGTGGATAAGGCAAAGGAGATCCTCGAAAATATAGATGAAGAAGAGGCTGAAGATATCCAGGAACTCCTCAGTCACGAAGAGGACACGGCAGGCGGGTTAATGACAAATGAGTTTATAGCATATACACCTGATACTACTGTCAGAGAGGCGATTGAAAGGTTCAGGCAGGATGCCCTGGATATCGAGACAGTTTATTATATTTATATCGTTGACCAGGGGGAGAAATTAATTGGCGTTGCATCTCTCAGAGAGATCCTTTTAGCAGACCCTGATTCAAGACTCTCTGAAATAATGGAGACTAAACTTAAAACAGTTGCCCCGGGAGAGGACGAGATGGCTGTTGCTGAGATTATATCAAAGTATAACCTCGTTGCCCTTCCGGTCGTTGACACTGAAGGGGCATTGCTCGGCATTGTTACTATAGATGATGTTATAGATATGATCTTACCACCAGCAGCAAAACGCAAGCGGAGGAAGGTGTGAGACTCTGGAGGCAAATCATTATATTCCTCTCCATAATGGGGCCGGGCATAATAACCGCAAACATTGACAATGATGCGAGCGGTATAACTACCTATTCTGTGGCAGGTGCCCGTTTTGGATATGCCCTCTTATGGACACTCATCCCGACTACCATCGCCCTTGTAGTAATACAGGAAATGGTTGCGAGGATGGGTGCTATAACGGGCAAGGGGCTTTCAGATCTCATAAGGGAGAACTATGGTGTCAGGTCAACATTTTTTATGATGACCGTCCTCTTCATCGCAAACTTCGGGACAACAGTTGCTGATTTTG
>JACRGU010000054.1 GCA_016212245.1 Nitrospirota bacterium | reverse complement strand
AAATCGCTCGGAGAGATTCATTTCTGGGGCTCGAACTTTATGGTAGCAGGGATGGTGATAGTCCTTATGGTGGCGGGATATTCAGGGATGCCGAGGAATGTCCAGGAATATGACCCTGTATTTTCACCGCACATGCAGCTTGCAACTGCATTTGCCTTCGGACTCTTTGTCTGTCAGGTAATTGGCGCATATAATCTTGCTATGACAGCGCTGGCGCCTGCAACTGCTGAGGAAAAGGCAAAAGTTGCAGCAGCCTAAGAATTTACGATTTACAATTTACGATTTAAGGACACACCTGTTTATGAGTGCGGGTTTTAAAATTGTAAATTTAAAATTGTAAATCTAAAATTTATATGGAACTTCACGAAGGTGAAAAAATAGTAAAGGAAGTTAAGATACAGGGATGGGATGCCTGCATAACCTCGCAAAGGCTGATAGTAGAGCATGATTACGGATTCGGAAAGAAGAGGAATATCATGGACAACAGCCTGACGGATATTGCTTCTTTTAAGGTTAAAAGAGAGTTTCCATGGTATTTATATGGTATAGGCATTCTTTTTTCCGCCCTATTCCTGATTCCCATGATAATTAAGGGGAGAGAGTTTCTGGAAGGACCTGTATACTGGATGTATCTCTCTACCCCGGTAATTTTCATGATTGGTGTTGCTGTTATCGGGTATGCCTTTTTCATGCCGAAGGTTATAAGTGTTAAGCTTTCTGATGGAAAGAAATTGGTAATGCCAAGTGAATTACTGCCTGTTTTTGAAGTAAATGAGATATAGAACATAGAACGCGGATAACACGGATGAAACGGATTGACACAGCCCCTGAAAGATTCAATCAGGGGCAGCGAAAATCCATTTAAATCAGCGTCATCTGCGTTCTATTAGGTTTTATGAACATTGCCGTTGTGCCTGATATAGAAAGAAAGCTGAGACTTTTTATCCGGATAGAGATTTTCATTCTCGGGCTTGTGTCATTTCTGTATCTCTTTTTCGGCATGCTCTATACAGTTGTATATCTGCTCTATCCTGATGTTGTAGCTCGTGTATGCGGTTTTTCGATATCGGCTACCGATTATACAGGGGCAGTTCATTTTATGCTGGGTGCGATATCGATATTTTTATCTGTAGTGGGGATATATGGGATGCGGGAGTTGTTGTTTTACAGGCATTACTTCAGAACAGCGGTAGCCATGTTCTTTATGCTCGCTTACTCCTGTGGTGTAGCTATGATGCCTGTTGCAGAATATACCCCGATTGTTGTTACGGGACTGTCGCTGTCAATAGCAAATTTTATTGGGACATTAATGATTGCTTATATTATTTTGGAATTATCGGGTATTGAGGAAAGGGGGTGACTGACTTGCCAGAAGAAAAAATACCATTAGGGCAGAGATTTTATGACAGTATTTTTATCCTCTTTATATTGAGTAATCTGATTACACTTTTCTCATATGATATCTGGGGGATGCTTGATTTAAGACTTGTAACATGGGTTAAGTGAATTTTAGATTTACGACCCCTGATAGAATCAGTCAGGGGTTATAAATTGTAAATTTAGGGGGGAGGTTTTAATATGAGCATAATAAGAAATACCGAAAGGATCTGGTGGCATCAGCCGTTAGACCGTGAGGAGAAGATATGGGTAAGTATCGCTCTGGTATGGTGTATTTTAATAACCCTTATGATGCCGGTTATGCATTTTGCAGGGAAACAGAATGCGCCATGGGAGTCTTATAGGATAAGCAAAGAGAAGTTTGCAGAGTTTACGGATAAGTTTATTGAGAAATACAAAATTGGAGAAGAGAGTGGTGTTGCCGTTGTCCAGCCGCCGCCTGACAGTGATGTATTCCTGATTGGCAGAAACTGGAGATGGGAACCTATATTAAAGCTTGAAAAGGGTAAGACATACAGGGTTCATTTATCCTCTGCCGATTTTGAGCATGGCTTGTCCATATATCCAATAAACATGAATTTCATGGCACTCCCGGGTTACGATTATGTTTTAACCATGACGCCTACAGAGTCAGGCAGCTATTACATTATCTGTAATGAATTCTGCGGGATTGGTCACCATCAGATGCTGGGTAAGATGATGATAACATAATGAGCAATGAACAATGAGCAATGAGTAATTATCGAGTCATCATTTTTCATTGTTTATTGTTAATTGTTTTGGGATTGCCTATCATTGGTGAGGCAAAGGATAGTTCCGGCGATGCTATAGACCACATGATGCCAAAAGATGATACCCTTGAGCCGGGAGACTCCAGGGTATATCTGATAAGCTTTCTTGAAGGTCCCCTTGAAAAGGACTGGCTTTTCTTAATAGGCGGTAAGAGTTTTTCTAAAGAAGGAATTGATGTAGAGCTCCTCCATAAAGATAAGGTAATTCAGAGATGGCATTGGAAGTCCCCCTTAACAAAGGGGGATTGAGGGGGTTGTCAGGAGATGAGCCTTACTGGAATACCTATCTCCTTCCTGAAACAGGAGAGTATAGGATAAAGGTAACAAACACAGGGAGTGAAAGCTCCAGATACTCTGTTTACTATGATGTAAGCTGTATCTGTAGCGGTAAATATCTGTATCTGGAAAAGGGGGTTCTTTTATTCCATGTGGATTTGGAGGCAGGCAATACGGCAAAGATTGATTTTGACCTGCCGGAGGGGAGTGAATTCGATATCTCTCTTTTTTATAGAACAGGTAAAGGCGGGGTAGTCCCCGGCGATTTTATGCCGCTCCCCTTTAATGAACTCCCATCCAGGCGGTCTGATATAAAGATATTGGAATTTACAGGAAAAAAAAGCGGGCGATATTTCTTTTTTTTGAAATCTAAAAAAGGGATTGGCTCGGTCAGCAGGGATATAACAATAGAAGGCAAAAAGGTATCGAGGAATAAACCGGTATTATTCGTAACAGCGGCAGCTTCAATTATTATATTTGCAATATTTCTTTATATTATAGTGCTGAGGAGTTATAGAAAAATATAAAATTCATATAGAACGCGGATGACGCGGATGACGCAGATGGACACGGATTTTTAATCTTTTTTTATTTATTCTTTATCCGCGTGAATCCGTCCAATCCGTGTCATCTGTGTTCTATCAGGTTTTTGTTCTTTTGCCCCCTGTAAAGGAGAATATTTATGAGTGACGAAAAACCAAAATTTGTGCCTTATGGAGGTCTTCCCGAAACTATTCAGGAGATGGGAAATTCCGGAGTGGCAAAGTGTAAATTAGGATTTGGACAGATTATGGTTCTTGGGTTTATGGCGAGTATCTATCTGACCTTTGCTACTACCTTGGCGATAGTAACATCAGCTACTATTGAGTCTCAGAGCATTCAAATGCTTGTTAGGGGTGTTGTGTTTCCTATCGGGTTGATTGCGATAGTCATCGGCGGGGCGGAGCTTTATACCGGCAATGCAATGGTGCCGCCTGTAGCTGCAATGATGAGGCGGACAAGCTGGACATCTGTGATGCATAACTGGGTCGGCAGCTATACGGGAAATTTCATAGGAGGGATATTTGGTGCATTTCTGATTATAACAGCGACGGGTATACTGGGCCACGATGGCCCATTTATCGAGGCTGTAAAGAAAATTGCCGTCAAAAAAACCTCTCTCCCATTCTCTGAGGCATTCTGGCGTGCCCTTGCATGTGTATGGTTAGTTGACCTCGCAGTTTATCTTGCCGGAAGGACAAAGGAGATAGGCGCGAAATTCTTTTTGATTTGGTTTCCGACTTTTACATTTTTTGCCATTGGTTTTGAACACAGCATTGTGAATATGTTTGTTATCCCGGCAGGTATTCTTGCCGGTGCACCCGTAACATGGGGACAATTTTTACTGAACAATCTTACCCCTGTAATCCTCGGCAATACAGTGGCAGGATTGTTCTGTATGGGGATGCTTTATTGGTATTCAGCAGGAATGCCTGTGGAAAAGCCTGTCCTGTCCCGCGAGACGGGAAAGGGTGCGGAAGGCGCTCAAGTTGTTATCGGCGATTATTCGAATTTATACAGATCAATAGGAATAGGTGTTTTATGCACTATAGGATTTACTGTATTGCTTCCAGGCGGTGCAGGGATTCTCGCCTACTTTTTGCTCGAAGGCGCTCCTGAAATAAAATCTGTTATCCCTGCTGCAGAAGGGGGATTCTCTATATTCGGCGAGCCCATTATAGTAATTGCATATTTTGTTATCCTCTCCGCAGTAGCCGCAAGGATATGGAGGAGGACATAAAACTATATCCACAGATTACACAGATTAGCACAGATTAGAATTACTCATTGTTCCATTGCTCCATTGTTCTATTGTTAAAACAATGAAACAATGAAACAATATCTTAAAAATCTGTGTAATCTGTAGATTAATAAATCTTTTCTTCATGAGTTACCCTTTTATAGTATTTTAGGGAATATGATGTAAATCATATTCATTATCGGACGGTTAAACTATAAAAGGGTAAACCCCGTTAGAAAGGGTGGGGTATTAAAGTCCACCCTCGATAGGGAATAAATATTTTTATATCATCTGTGCCATAAACCCCGTTAGAAGTCTTCACCGGTGGTGGAGCATCCCAACAGTCATTGGGATTACTTCTAACGGGGTAAATGGCGGGGCTTTCTAACGGGGTAAACCCTACAAGTATTGGAAGGAGGTGGAGAAAATGGCTGAGGCAAAGGAGAAAAAATCATCGTGGCAGCTTTTCTATGATGATATATTT
>JACRGU010000056.1 GCA_016212245.1 Nitrospirota bacterium | reverse complement strand
TGGTATGACATCACATGCTGCTGTTGTTGCCAGGGGGATGGGCAAATGCTGTGTTGCAGGTTGCGGTGCCATAAATATAAATGAGGTGCAGAGATATTTTACAGCTAATGACCTCATAATAAAGGAGGGTGATTATATTACGCTTAATGGGACAACAGGAGAAGTTATACTTGGAGAGGCACCACTTGTAAAGCCAGAACTTACAGGAGATTTTGGAAGATTTATGAAATGGGTTGATGAGTTCAGAAAGATTGGTGTAAGGACAAACGCCGATACACCTCATGATGCAAAGGTGGCAAGGGATTTTGGTGCTGAAGGTATTGGACTCTGCAGAACAGAACACATGTTCTTTGAGGGTGAGAGGATAAAGGCAGTTCGGGAGATGATCTTAGCTGAAGATATAGAGGGAAGAAGGAAGGCACTTAAAAAACTCCTGCCAATGCAAAAGGGAGACTTTATTGGTATATTCAAGGAAATGAAGGGCCTTCCTGTTACAATCAGGCTTCTTGACCCACCGCTTCACGAATTTCTCCCGCATACAGATGATGAACTAAAAGAGCTTGCAGAGGAGATGGGAGTTTCTCTTGAGAAACTCAGTGCAAAGAATAGGTCACTCCATGAGTTTAACCCTATGCTCGGACACAGGGGATGCCGTCTCGGTGTAACTTATCCTGAGATTTATGAGATGCAGGTGCAGGCTATTATGGAGGCTGCCTGTGAGCTCTCGAAAGATAAGGTCAAGGTGATCCCTGAGATAATGATACCCCTCGTAGGCCATGCAAATGAGTTTAAGATGTTAAAAGAGCTTACAGTAAAGGTAGCAGAAGAGGTCAAGGCAAAATACAGGGCGAATGTCAATTACAGTATAGGTACAATGATAGAGCTTCCGAGGGCTGCTGTGACTGCTGATGAGATAGCAAAAGAGGCTGAATTCTTCTCATTCGGTACGAATGACCTTACCCAGACGGTCTATGGCTTGAGTCGTGATGACGCAGGCAATTTTTTGCCCTATTATGTCGAGAAGGGAATACTCGAGGACGACCCATTTATCACCCTCGACCAGACAGGTGTTGGACAGGTTGTCAAAATGGGCATAGAGAAAGGGAGGTCTACGAGGAAGGACCTTAAAATCGGCATCTGTGGCGAGCATGGAGGAGACCCTAAATCTGTAGAATTCTGTCATAGAGTAGGCATGAATTATGTCAGTTGTTCACCCTATAGAGTGCCGATAGCAAGGCTTGCTGCAGCCCAGGCTGCTCTTAAGGAAAGGATAAAAAAAGACCTCAGTAAATCAACAGTTTAAAAGGTTTAAATCACCTGATAATTGTAATTTAAAGTTGACAAAAAGTAGATTTTTTGTATTTATTAATGTTGTCTGTGTTAGGTAATGGAGTGTTAGGTAATGGAGTAATGTATAACATGTTTTTCAGGGGGAGGGAGCTATGGGGTTGAGAGAGGCACGAAAATATATTAAGAGACTCCACAAAAAACAAGAAAATCCTTATCTCTGGCCAAATTTCCTGACAGGGCTCCCTGATAAGGCTGCGATTATAAAGAAACTTGAGGATATATTTCCGAAACTCGGCAAATATGCAGTGTCTTATGTGCGAATCGCCAATATACATCCTTATCTGATTAAATACGGTTCAGATAAGCATGCTGAGATAATACAATGGGCAGCCGCAATCCTGAAGACGACCGCAGAAAAATACAAAAAGAGTTTTGTAGGGACAATAAGCACACATGGTTTTATAGTCATATGTGATGTAAAGAATATTGACCAACTTTTGAAGGAGGCGGCCTCTCTTTTTAAGAAGAAAACCTCAGGATTTTACAGCAAGGAAGACCTGTCTAAGAAAAGTGTCCTTTCTTTTATACGTGATGGGAAAGAGGTTAATGTAGGATTGATGAAACTAATCGCAGCTACAGCAGATAAAAAACTCGATATAAAGAGGAGCCACTTAATCCAGACCCTTGGCAGAGCCTGTACAAGGTTAGAAGAATCAGGGGGTAACATTGTACATCTCAGTAAAAAGATGATCTCTGATATTGGATAATCCTCCTGCATCTTTGAGTTTTTTCACTCAATTCATTATCTTTACCCTGTTATTGCATAAATTTCTTTGATAATACAGGCTAAATGTTAAGTATATCAGGCATATAGATTATTGTAATAACAGGGTTTACAGAATAAGGGATTATGTGCTATTCTTAATTTAATAACATTTTAGAAAGGTGGTAGAATTGGATGGCACTTGATAATGTCCAGAAACAGGTAATTATAAACAATTACAGACTTCATGATGGAGACACAGGTTCTCCTGAGGTCCAGATAGCTATATTGAGTGAAAGGATAGGTTACCTTACTGAACACTTCAAGACTCACAAAAATGACCATCACTCGAGGAGGGGTCTTTTAAAGCTTGTCAGTCAGAGAAGAAAATTGCTTGATTATCTCAAGATTGTAAACAGGGAGCGCTACGACAGGCTGATTGAACGATTAGGACTCAGGAAATAAAAGAGATAATGAAGATTGTTGAGATTGAGATTCGAGGTAAGAGGCTTACTCTCGAGACAGGCAGGATTGCAAAACAGGCTGATGGAGCAGTGGTTGCCCGGTATGGCGATACAGTAGTTCTCGCCACGGCTGTAGCAGATAAAACTTCAAAGGAAGGTCTGGATTTTTTTCCATTAACAGTAGACTATCAGGAGAAGGCATACTCGGCCGGTAAAATCCCGGGCGGCTTTTTTAAACGTGAGGGCCGACCGACAGAGAAAGAGATACTCACCTCCCGCCTGATTGACAGGCCCATAAGACCGCTTTTTCCGAAGGGCTTTTACTATGAGACACAGGGTATTATCAGTGTTCTTTCGTATGGCGATGAGAATATCGCTGATATACTTGGAATAATAAGCATGTCTGCAGCCCTTACAATCTCTGATATCCCATTTAATAGTCCGGTTGGTGCTGTAAGGATCGGAAGGATTGCAGACTCCCTTGTAATAAACCCTGACCTGAGGGAGATAGAGGAGTGTGACCTCAACCTTGTTGTGGCAGGCACTGAAGATACTGTTGTGATGGTTGAAGGTGAGGGCCAGGAGATAGCAGAGGCTGACCTTTTAGAGGCTATAGATATAGCACATCAGGAGATCAAGCGTATATGTGCTATCCAGAATGAATTGCAGACGATAGCTTGCAAAGAAAAAAGACCTGTAACACCGCCTGTTGTGGATGAAGAACTCAGGAAGGCTGTTACAGAGATTTCTGTAGAAAGGATAAAAGGTGCTATTACTATCCCTGACAAACTGAGGAGACAGAAAGCACTTGACGAAATACTCAAAGAGGTGATTGAGAGGCTGAACACAGGCGAAAAGGACATCACGATGGATATAGCTGCTGTGTTTAACGATATTGAGAAGAACCTTGTGAGGGACATGATCCTCAATAAAAATATCAGGGTAGACGGAAGGCATCCTGATGAGATAAGAAAAATTAGTTCTGAAGTCGGTATACTTCCCAGGACCCATGGGTCTGCACTGTTTGTAAGGGGAGAGACTCAGTGCCTTGCTGTTGTGACCCTCGGTACTGCAGAGGATGAGCAGAGGATAGATTCGCTTGAGGGTGAGTCTTCAAAGACATTCATGCTGCATTACAACTTTCCGCCTTTTAGTGTTGGTGAGGTAAAACCACTGAGGTCACCGGGCAGGCGTGAGATCGGTCATGGCATGCTTGCAGAGAGGGCGCTGAAGGCTGTAATACCAACAAAAACAGAATTTCCTTATACAATAAGGATAGTTTCAGACATATTAGAATCAAATGGGTCATCATCCATGGCAACAGTATGTGGTGGTTCGCTTGCATTGATGGATGCTGGTGTACCAATTAAGGCTGCTGTTGCTGGTATAGCAATGGGACTTATAAAAGAAGATAACAGGGTTGTTGTCCTTACTGATATCCTCGGCCTCGAAGACCATCTCGGGGATATGGACTTTAAGGTGACAGGAACAGAGAAGGGCATTACAGCATTTCAGATGGATACAAAGATAGGTGGCATATCACATGAGATAATGGAGAGTGCGCTGGAGCAGGCACGACAGGGTAGACTCTATATACTCGAAAAGATGAGCAATGTACTGGCAGGACCACGGGACAATCTTGCACCGCACGCTCCGAGGATTTATACAATGCAGATTAAGCAGGACAAGATTCGTGAGGTAATAGGCACAGGTGGAAAGGTCATCCGCGGAATAATAGAACAGACAGGTGTAAAGATAGATATAGATGACACTGGCCTTATCAATATAGCCTCTCCAGATGGAGAATCAGCACGGAAGGCTATGGATATAATAAGCAGTATTACCGCTGAGGTTGAACTCGGCAGGATATACCTCGGCAAGGTGAAGAGGACTGTTGATTTTGGTGCATTTGTCGAAATACTTCCTGGCACTGAGGGTTTGCTACATATATCACAGGTATCAGACAGAAGGATAGCAAAGGTAACAGACGAGATAAAAGAAGGAGATGAGGTTCTTGTAAAAGTTATAGAGATAGATAAGATGGGCAGAATACGTCTATCCAGAAAAGAGGCTCTCGGGGAAAGAGAGACGAGATAGAGGCAGCAATGGAGATAAATAGAAGGGGAGGGGATAAATATTGTTTATCCCCTTTTTGGTTTCAGGCTAAACATTCATAGGCTCTTGACTTACAAGGGAAAAGGTATTTTGGGGGACAAAGAACATGTTCGTAAAAGAATATTTATCTAATGGGATACCAGTAGTTATGGAATCACTAAAGAACATGCGTTCTGTTGCTCTCGGGATATGGGTGAAGGTAGGTTCGAGGAACGAATTACTCGATAAAAACGGGGTATC
>JACRGU010000049.1 GCA_016212245.1 Nitrospirota bacterium | reverse complement strand
CAGAAATATGTGGACAATGCGGTCTCAAAGACAGTAAACTTCCCTCATCACGCAATTCCCAAAGATGTAGAGGATGTATATCTACTTGCATATAAACTCGGCTGTAAGGGTGTGACAGTCTATAGAGACGGCTCAAGGGAAGAACAGGTGCTTTCAACAGGTAAGACAAAAGACAGTAGTCAGCAGACAGCCCTGAATCAAGTTCAGGGCTACGGTCAGACAGCTAAGATAATACCGAGGAAAAGACCTGAGGTGATTAAGGGTGCAACAAGGCTTATGAAGACAGGCTGCGGACATCTATATATCACAATTAATGAGGATGAGAATGGACAGCTCTTCGAGGTCTTTACACATATGGGTAAGGCAGGTGGATGTGCTGCAAGCCAGTCAGAGGCGATAGGAAGACTTGTCTCACTCGCATTCAGATCCAATATAGAGCCTGATGAGGTTATAAAGCAGTTGAAGGGGATTTCGTGTCACTCACATGCATGGTGTAATGGCGGTAAGATAACTTCGTGCTCTGATGCGATAGCAAAGGCCCTTGAGAAATATATCCAGAAAGGAGATGGTGGAGATGGCCGCAAAAGCCACAAGGATATTATGCTCATAGGTGCATGTCCTGAATGCGGAGGTGCTGTTGAGCACGAGGGAGGCTGTGCAGTATGCCACAATTGTGGATTTACAAAGTGCTGATGACAAATATAGAATTGAGAAATGAGAAGTAGGAAGTGAGAGACCCTGTGAAGAATATTTATTTTATTGAGGCTAAATCACCAGGGGCTCATATCTACAGCAGGACACCCTTTCCGAGACTCGGCACAGTCCTACTGGCAACAATCCTAAAAGAAAGAGGCTATAATTCGAAGGTCTTTATCGAAGACATTTCAGAGCCTGACTGGAAGGCGTTGAAAGAGGCGGATATCATCGGCATCTCTTCCATTACATCCACTGCACCGAGGGCATTCCACCTCGCAAAGAGATTCCGCTCCATAGGCATTCCAGTTATTATGGGAGGCCCCCACTCCACATTTTTACCAGAAGAAGGCCTGAGATATGCTGATTATGTGGTAAGGGGCGAAGGTGAAGAGACCATAGTTGAATTTATAGAGCACCTTGAATCTGGAATACCTCTTGATGATATTAAAGGTCTTTCTTACAGGAAAGGTGATGCCTTTGTCCATAATCCAGCCCGGCCACTTATACAGGACCTGGATTCTGCTCCTATCCCTGATTTCGATGTAGTCCACAACTGGAGGGAAAGAACCACTATTCCTATCGCAACATCAAGGGGCTGTCCGTTCGGCTGCAAGTTCTGTTCTGTTATCCAGATGTTCGGCAGAAAATATCGTTTTAAATCCATCGACAGGGTTATTGAGGAGATAAGGGAAGTTGCCTCAAAAAAAGCCCACATCTTTTTTATTGACGACAATTTTGCAGCAAACAAGGAGCGAACCAAGGCACTTCTCAGGAGGATCATCGCTGAAGGCATTCATATAGAATGGTCAGCCCAAGTACGCACAGATATTGCCAGAGATGCTGAACTCATAGACCTTATGGCTCAGACAGAATGCTTTAATGTCTTTGTTGGATTTGAATCCATCAATCCCAGGACCCTTTCTCTTTATAATAAACACCAGAAAGTAAATGACATCATTGACTGCATCAAGACCCTCAAGAATGCCTCCATTAACATACACGGGATGTTTGTCTTTGGTGGAGATGCAGATGATATTGAAACCATAAGGAGCACACAGAAGTTTGCCAAACGCCTCGATATAAATTCCATTCAGTTCATGATGCTTACTCCCCTTCCAGGGACACCGGTCTTTGAGGATTTCATGCAACAGGGCCGCATAATTCACACAGACTGGGCCAAGTACGATGCCCACCATGCTGTCTTTGAACCCAAGCTCATGACCGCCTTTGAGCTTCACACCGAAACCCTTAAGGCCATGGCAGACTTCTATTCGTGGGGAACAATACTAAAGAATCTCCTGCGAGGGAACCTCTTTTACACCCTTGTAAGTCTATATGGAAAAAGGTCGTTGAATAAAATAAGGGTGCCGAGCAGGAAATATCTAAGAGACTTGAAGAATATAGTCAGCGCTAAATTCGATGAGAAGACTGATAGGTTCAGGGAATATCTCTTGACAAAAAAGAAGGCTGTAACAAATATTGTACTGAGCAGTATCACAGAGGAAGGAATCGAATCGAAATTTTTTAGGACCTTCTTTGAAAAGATAGGAGAAAGGGTGACTGTCAGCCGTGAAGTACCTACACTTTCCCCTGACACTCTGACTATCATGCCCATTCTGCAAGATACAGGTAGCGAGGATAAACTGGACAGAAGACTGCTGTCTGAACTATATGAAAAATATAAAGCAAAGTTTCACCGTTTAAAAATCATACCATTAGAAACCGGCTCTCTCTATAGAGTATGTGTTGACCTCGGATTGCTGTTGGGCATTAATATGAAAAAAATCAGAAGGGCATATGAAAAAGCTGTCAAGGGGATTAATGGTAAAGCTTTCGATTGCTATGCCATACTGATCATTACAGTTTAATCAGGGACATATTAAACCGGGAGAGCACTCGAAAGTGATGTATTTATAAATGCTCTCGACATAGTTTATACACAGGTCTATACAGACAGTTAAGAGAAAGACCCAGAAAAAGGTATTAATGGGATATGTCCCTATTTATACGACCTTATAGACTAGGTCTTTCTCCCTGACATCTCCCTGGACCTTTAACCCTATGCACTGACCCTTTTCTGCTCTTTCTACATTCTGATGCTCTATCTGCATGGATTCTACCTTCTGCGTAATGTCTGTTGTGCGTCCGAGAATGCGTATGGTGTCTCCAACCTGTAAGGGTTCTGAAAGGTCCAACACTGCCACGCCTATCTTTTTGTAAAGATGTGTTATCACACCAGCCTTGAGTTCCATGAAACAATTTTAACAAATACAGAGGATTTTTCAATAAAAAAATTAACCAATGCAAATCTATCTGTGCCTCTACCTTATACATCGGGTTGAAAAAACATGGTATATTGGGTATTATAAGTTCATATCTTTTCTGGGATACTCAATTATTATAAAGGGAGTTCCATGAATGAGGGGAGGAGGATAAGCCTTTTATTGGTATTTCTGTTTCTTGCTTTTATGATCTTCCCTGTACACGCCAATGCTGCAAGGGGTGTTCTTTCGGATGAGGCGCAGATATGTCTGGGCTGCCATGCAAATAAGGAATTAAGTAAAATCCTGGATGATAAAGAATCACTTTCAGTGTGAAGACCGTGATCGCCCACCAGACAAATATCTCAGAAAAACTTGATATCCATACACGTGCCGGCCTGATAAGGTTTGCCATTCAGAAGGGGATAATAAAGATAGAGACTTAGAACTATGCGATACGTAATCCTCGGCACAGCAGGTCATATTGACCATGGAAAGAGTGCTCTGGTTAAGGCGCTGACAGGCATAGACCCTGACAGGCTAAAAGAAGAGAAAGAACGCGGTATTACGATCGACCTCGGGTTTGCAGACCTCACCTATCCAGATGGGCTGACTGTTGGAATAGTTGATGTCCCCGGACATGAAAAACTTGTCAGGAATATGCTCGCTGGTACAGGTGGAATAGACCTTGTGCTCTTCGTCATTGCTGGTGATGAAGGGATTATGCCCCAGAGTCGTGAGCATTTAGCAATCTGTAACCTATTAAAAACAAAATCCGGCCTCATAGCGATTACAAAGGCAGACCTCGTTGAGAAAGACTGGCTTGATCTCGTTGCAGATGAGGTCAGAACTTTTGTAAAAAATACATTTCTTGAGAATGCAGATATCATACCTGTTTCATCAAAGACAGGGCTCAACATAGGTCTACTGAAAGAAAGGATTAAAGAGGCTGCATTGCAGGTCGAACCAAAGTCAACAAAGGGACTATTCAGGCTTCCAATAGACAGGGTTTTTACTTTAAAGGGTTTCGGGACTGTTGTCACAGGCACAGCCATCTCAGGGAGTATCTCTGTTGACGAACCTGTTGAGATACTTCCGGCTAATATCAAGAGCAGGGTTCGGGGACTCCACAGCCACGGCAGACCCATACAGACAGCTTATGCAGGCCAGAGGGTAGCGATTAATCTTCAGGGAGTCGAGAAGGAAGAATTAAAGAGGGGGGATTCTATTGTAGTACCTGGGAGGTTTACTCCAACAAAGGCAGTAGATGCAAAGGTAGAACTGCTTTCAGATGCGCCACCCTTGAAGAGTAAAGGCCTTGTCCATTTCCACCTCAGCACATCAGAGACCATCGCGAGGGTTATCCTCTATGACAGGGATGAGCTTAAGGTAGGCGAGAGCTGTTACTGCCAGTTCAGATTTCAGGAACCTCTTATCTCGATGTCTGGAGATAGATATATCATAAGACGATTTTCACCTGTAGAGACAGTTGGTGGAGGTGAGGTCCTTGAACCATCTCCTTTACGGAGGAGAAAAAAAGGAGATATTGAAGACCTGATGATATTCGAGAGAGGCGGTCTTGATGAAAAGATTTCTATGAAGGTGCGACAATCAGGACTTCACGGTATTTCTCCAATGGCTCTTGAGGGCTGGATAAAGGCTGAAGTCCCTGCAATAAAGGATTCTATAGGGATACTGAAAGAAAAGGGTCTCATCCTTAATATAGAAGATATCCTCATTCATAAGACTGCCTTTGATGTATTCAGAGAAAAGGTTTTTCAGACCCTGAATGATTTTCACATGAAAAATCCCCTGAAACCTGGAATGCCAAAAGAAGAGTTCAGGACTTATCTAAAAATTGACCCTGAACCCTTTGGAAGCCTGATTACATTACTTAAAGAAGATATTGTTATAGATAAAGAAATAGTTCGGCTTGGGAGTTTCAGGGTGGCCTTATCTCAGGCAGATGAAACCCTGAAGACAAAGATACTTGGACTTCTGGAAAAAGGTGGATTTCAGCCTCCAACCAAGGAAGAGCTCTCTGTATCTCTCGAACTGAACCAGAAACATCTGTCAGATATACTGCAACTAATGGCAAAAGAAGGAAGTCTTGTAAGGATTAATGATTCGATGTATATAACTGTTTCTGTTTATAATAAAATGATTGAGACCCTCAAAAATTTCTCCAGTAGAAAGCCGGAAATGACTGTAGCAGAATTCAGGGACATCCTCAGCACTACAAGAAAATATGCCCTGCCGTTCCTCGAATACCTTGATTCAAATAAGATTACACTCAGAGTAAGAGATATAAGGAAGCTCTTGCTCAAATGAATTTTAGCAGACTAACTTCTCTTTGCTAATTTCGTATAGTACTCGATCTCTAATAGTCTTCTTTTGATATCAATGCCTGAGGAATAGCCACCGATGGAGCCATCTGATTCTATGATACGGTGGCATGGAAGGATAATTGGTATAGGATTTCTACTGAGGGCCTGGCCCACTGCCCTGTATGCCTGAGGGTTTCCAATCCTTTCAGCAAGCCATTTGTATGTCCTTGTCTCGCCATAGGGAACTTCCTTAAGGGTAAGCCAGACCTTTCGATCAAAGTCCGTACCCCTGTTAAACCCTATACCATGTGTAAATTCTTCCCTGCCTTTTTCGAAATACTCTGATAGCTCTTTTTTTACAAGCACAGGCGCATTACCTTTTTTGAAATGAACTCCGTGAGGCTTTTCGAAAGATAAACCAACAAGGCTACTGCCAGAAAAGATAAGATATAAGTTCCCTATGGGGCTTTTAAAGATATCAAAGAAGAGTGTCACACTATTCTGACTCCTGTATAGTAACAACAGAGTTCATTGTCGAGGTCATTTATAAAAGACCTTTCTATACCATCTTCAAAAAGTACCCTGACAAGGCAGAATCCACCTACAAGGGTTGAATGTCTCTCTTCAATAACCTTACCATCACCCCATGCATAAAAACGCAGGTGTTTGACCCTGTCACCTACTTTAAGATAAAGTCTTGGCCCCATAAATAATTATAACCTATCTCATGTAATAACCATAAATAGTATAAACAAAGTGCCCCTCTATGGTATAGGCTTCCATACCCCATTCATCAGGTAGAGGCCAGTAGGGGTCTCCGTCTCTCAGTGCCTTTATTGCAGCATCATCTAAATTTTTATGGCCCGATGTCCTTATAAGTTCAATAGCCCCCAACCTGCCATTTTTCTTTATTATAAATTTTATAATAAGGTCTCCGTAGATTCCCTGTGCTATTGCATCAGGGGGATAAATCCAGATACCTTCTATCCTCTCTTTCAGCCTCATCATATATCCTATGTATCGCAATTCCTTTATATCAAATGTAAGTGTCCTGTCTTTCTTTTCCTTCTCTTCTTTTTCAATCTCCCTTTTTGCAAGGTCACCAATAATACTTCTGTCAAAGAGTTTTTCTCTGATGGATGGCACTGGCATGTCAGGTTTTTGTACACTCCCTTTACTTCCTGGCCTATCTTCTATCTCCGGACTTGGATGTGCAGGGAGTAAGGGGGCCTGGGAGGGGGAAGTTCCTGGTTCAGGCACATATGGTATGTTACCCTCTATCACAGGTGCAGGCGTAATAACCCCTGGCCGGACATGGGGGGCAGGTCTTACCTCAGAGATAGGAGGGATAAAAGGTACTGGGGCAAGGAATTTTTTGAATTCTTTAAATTCTTCTGGAGAAACAAGCCTTGTAAAGAATTCCCCTCCTCTCTTCTTCTCTTTTACAGCAGGCACAAATGACATGGCAGTAACGATGATGATAGTGTGTACTGCTATGGAATAGGCAAAAAATCTCTTTAAAGTCAACTTAAGAATTTCCCAAAAAGCCTCATATAACTCAGGAGGCCTTCTTTGCTACTGTCCTTCCTGAGCCAGAGCCTCATAGATGCCTCCTGGACCTCAGGCCTTCTGTGTAAGGCAACAAGCCTCTCAGCAGAGATGTCGTCTTTTAAAAAATAATCTCTGAGCTTATCCATAAGGGCAAATCTCTTCTGAAACCTCGCCTTCCACACCCTTTTATAATTATCTGCCTTTTCTTCTATTATAGCCCTCGCAGCATATTCCCCTGACTTCATTGCATAATATATCCCTTCATGGCTAAGGGGCATAACCTGACCTGCACAATCACCAACAAAAAGAATCTTACCTTTGTTAAATAAATCACCTTTCCATACAGGTATCCTATAAATCTTCACTACGCCATCCGATGTTATCCCACTCCTCTCCTTGAATTTTTCAAGGAGAGTCCTTATCTCTTTTGGCTCAGACCCGCCTGTACCTGCTGAAATTCCATCAGACTTCGGGAATACCCATGAATAAAAACAGGGTGCATGGGATGAACCAAACCAGAATTCGCACACACCCGTCTTTACCCCCTTTATCCTTTCAGATATTGTAAATAATGTACAAGTAGGCTTTATACTGAGGGCTGTCCTGACCCTTGAGTTCACACCATCTGCAGCAATAACATATTCTGAGACTATCTCAGCCTTTACCTCCCCAACATTTGCCTCAACTTTATATGGTTTGTCGTCTATAAACCTGACAAACTCCCCTTCGATTAGTCTTGCTCCGGATTTTTCAGCCATCTCCCTGAGTGCATTATCAAACTCTCCCCTCTCAACTATTGCAAGGTATACACCCTTAAACTCTATATCAAGCCTTTCACCCATTGGTGAGACAATCTTTATACTCTTAACTTCTTTTTTTACCACGCTCTTTGGAATACTGAATTCATCAAAGGCACTTGATGGGACTCCTCCACCGCATGGCTTTACAAATGAAGAGTCTCTTTCAAGCAGGATAACATCTACTCCACCTTCTGCAAGAAACCTTGCAGCAGTAGCACCTGCAGGGCCACCACCGACAACGAGAACCTTCGTCCTGAGTTTCACCTTTAGCTAAGTAACAAGTAACGAGTAACGAGTGACAAGTAAAAAACTAAAGACTTTAGACTTTTAAACTTCTCGTTACTTGTCACTATAAACTCGTTACTGTCTTTAGAACCCCGGAGGGAATGGACAGTATATCTTGGCCCTTTTCACAGAAGTAGCATTAAGAAAATACGCGGATATCTTAAAAAAAAATTTACTGATAGAGCCTGATATTGTGCCATCTCTGTTTTCACCCCACGGCATCGTCTTTTCATTATTATTTATTGCAACTATCAGGTATATATGGCCAGGAACCATCCCTTTAACATCTTCATGGCTCGGTATGGGAAGCCCCTTTGTCGGGCCGAACTGCGTATGAGAATGAAAGTCGCCTATTATCTGTAGTTTATCAAACCTCGATAGTATTGGCTCTATTTTCTTATGGTTCTTCTGGTTGTATACGACCCCTTTGTGCCTTCTGTTGGCTGTCTGGACGCTGAATGCATGTTCTACTATAAACCGGTCTTCGAGTTTGTATCCAAGTAAAAAGCCGAGACACTCCTTCTTATATACCTCTGCCGAACTCAGGAGAAGATCAATAAAGGCATTCTCTGATAGATATACGCGCATTTACTCCTATTGCACGGGGAGCCTTACTGTCAGCACAGGACACGGTGCATTTCTTACCACCTGTGCTGCAGTGCTTCCAAATAATATCCTGTCTATACCTTTTCTGCCATGGGTGCCCATGACAATAAGGTCTATCTTATTTTCATTAACAAATTTTATTATCTCTTCGTAAGGGACACCTGTAACTACACTGCGCTCTATATCCTTGAAACCCTTCATTTCCTCGATCCAGCACTTATCGAGTTCTTTTTTTGCAGCCTGTTCCATATCCCTGTATACCTCGTCCATTGACACATGAGGGACATACCAGCCTGTTGTCTTTGCTATGTCGTAAATAACATGAATAATATAAAGCCTTGCTCCATAATGTTTTGCCATATCAACAGCATATGGCAGCGCATGTGCTGAGCCTTCTGAAAAGTCTGTGGGGAAAAGAATCCTCTTGATATTCATTATCCAACCTCCTTTAAATATTTTGCTGCATTTTCAGGTGACGTAGGCAGGATGTAAAACCCTGAACCCCATTCAAATCCACTTGTTCTTATAAGCCTGGGCATTATCTCGAGGTGCCAGTGGTAGTCCTCACCGAGCGTATGCCAGTAATCCTTTCTTGGTACTCTGTTGGGAGCTGTATGTATAACATAGCTAAACGGTGGTTCTTTAAATATGGCCCTTAACTTTTTCAGCATAGTAAGGAGCATAAGCCCCAGGTCTTCAATCTCCTCTCCTGTAATATCCTGGAAGGCACACAAGTGTCTCCTCGGGACTATCCATGACTCAAACGGGAACCTGGCTGCATAAGGACAGAAGACAACAAAATTTCTCGTCTCAACGATTATTCTGTCACCAAATCTAAGCTCTTCCCTCATGATATCGCAGAATATACACCTCTCCTTATACTCATAATACTGTTTTGCACCGTCAAGTTCTTCCTTAACCCTCTTCGGGATTACAGGTGTTGCTACAAGATAGGATATGGAATGAGAAAATGTAGCGCCTGCACCTTTACCTGAGTCTTTATAGATTAATATATATCTCAGCCTTGGGTCCTTTTCAAGGTCGGTAATGCGGTTTTTGTATAGCGTTATCAGCCTTACCATTTGTTCAAGGCCCATATCTTCAGGTCTCATATTATGCTCGGGAGATTCGATAAGGATTTCATTTGCGCCTATGCTATTCATCTTATCATAGATCCCAACCCCCTTTCTTCCGAGGTCACCTTCTACCTGGAAAACAGGTTTAAAATTCGGGATAGCCCTTACCCACCATCCAGGGGTATTTGGCATTGTGCCCGGCCTTCTTATGGATGTAATCTCGGGTGGGGTCTCATCTTCCCTCCCATCACACAGGATACAACTGTTTTCATTCTCTTCATTCGAGGGTATCTCGTACTCTGATGGTGCCCTGGGTTCAGTCAGGACTGCAACCCATCTGCCGAGCAAGGGATCCTTCCTCAATTCATGCATCTCTGTTCCTCATGTATATTATCCTTAATCCCTCGAGTGTCAGGTTCGGCCTTAACTCATACTCCTTTCTCAGAAATTTTGAGACTATACCTCCATATCCGCCTGTGACAACAACCTTCAGCCCATAGCCGACCTCTTTTTCTATCTCGGATAGAAGTCTCTCAACAGCACCTGCAGTACCATAAATCAGGCTGGACTGGATACACTCGGTTGTGTCAGTGCCGAGGGCAGATCCGGGAATTTTAAGTTCAACTTCAGGTAGTTTTGCAGTACCTCTTGCGAGCGATTCATTCATAAGCCTGACCCCTGGCATTATTGAACCTCCAATATAATTGGCATCACCCCCTACAACACTTATAGTTGTTGCTGTACCAAAATCTACTACTGCCACAGGACACCTATAAAGTTCATATGCTGCTACGGTATTTGCAATTCTATCTGAGCCGAGTTCTTCTGGATTCGGGATATCAAATTTAAGGCCTGTCTTAATCCTGCAACTTACCATTAATGGCTCCACTGATATTAATCCTCTGAGAGTTTCTTTCAAGACTTCAGCATAGCCTGGCACTACAGAAGATATTATAACTCCTGTGGTATTTTTTTCTACAGAATTCTCTGATAAAAAGTCCTCAAAAATTGACCTGTATTCCTCAGGGGTTTTAAAAGGAAAAGTCTCAATTTTCCGGGTTAAAAGCCCCTTATCTCCCCAAAAACCTATATTTATCGAAGAGTTACCTATATCTATGGCGATTAACATCTATCTTAAAATAGTCAAATCTCCTGCGCTTATCTTCTTTAGCATCCCTGATGGAAGCCTCAAAATCAACATGCCTTCATCATCTATAGACTCAGCAATCCCGGTAAAAGTTTCTTTACCCACAGTTATCCTGACATCTCTGCCGAGCGTTGATGTTAGTTGCTGCCATTCTGATAGAAGCGGCTTCCCCCCAGTCCTCTTAAGTATTTTGTACCAGTGTTCGAGTTCATTCAGGATTTCTACGATTATCGCTGTCCTGGAGTGCATTTCACCTGTTTCATTTTTTACTGATGTTGCTATCTGTCTTACATCATCCGGGAACATATCTACATCCATATTCACATTTATACCAACACCAATGACAGCAAAGATTATCCTGTCAGGGTCTGATTTCACCTCTGTAAGAATTCCTCCCATCTTCTTACCAGAGACTATCAGGTCATTCGGCCATTTTATTGTAACTTTTAGACCTGTTACCCTCCTGAGGGCGGTTACACATGCGACAGCAGACATTATTGTCAAGAGTGTTACATCCTTAGGCTCAATCTCAGGTCTGAGTATAATACTTATATGTATATTTACATGGGGAGGTGATACCCAAAATCTGCCGAGCCTTCCCCTTCCCTTTTCCTGACTGTCGGCAATCACAACTATACCTTCTGGAGTGCCCTTTTCAGCAAGCTCTGCTGCAACTGTATTTGTCGAGTCAACACTCTCATAGAAGAAAACCTCTCTTCCTATATCACCTTTTATCAGTATCTTTATGTCCCCTATCGAAAGGTCAGGGGATTTAAGGAGCCTGTATCCTTTTGCCGGGGATGCCTGAATAATATATCCCTTTTTTCTCAGGGCATTAATCTTTTTCCATACAGCTGCTCTGGTTATGCCAAGCTCCTTTGACATCTCTTCTCCTGATACAAAATCGCCCTTTTTTCTTAGTAATTTCAGGATGCGCTCAGCCATTTACACTCCTTTGACTGTCTTTTCCGGCCATTCACATTCATTGTATAACACGCACTCACTGCACTTCGGCTTCTTCGCAATACATATCTCACGCCCGTGTAAAATCAACGCAAGATTAAAGGCTGTCCATTTGTTCTCTGGTATCTGCATCATTAATTCTTCTTCAACCCTATCAGGATTATCAGAATGTGCAATACCAAGCCTGTTACTCACCCTTAACACATGTGTGTCTACAGCAATGGCCTGCTTCCCGAATGCGCTTCCGAGAATGACATTTGCAGTTTTCCTGCCTACCCCTGGAAGTATGGTAAGTTCCTCGAGGGTTGATGGGACTTTACCCTTGAAATCCTCGATGAGTTTCTGACAGCAGCCAATAATCATTTTTGCCTTATTTTTGTAAAACCCTGTGGGTCTTATCTCTTCTTCAAAGGCCTTTAAATCAGCATTTGCATAGTCTTTTGCAGTCCTATACTTCTTAAACAGTGCTTTTGTTACTTCGTTTACCCTCACATCTGTGCATTGGGCAGAAAGGATTGTTGCGACAAGAAGCTCAAGTGGATTGGAGAAATTAAGGGCAATCTTCGGATCTGGGTATTTTTTAAATAGAATCGCCGTTATCTTCCTTGCATCAGCCATTATTTCTCAAAAAGTAGTTAGGGGAAACTGTATCCAAAATATTCCCCCTCGGTTAAAATTATATTAAAATTACCGTGTAACATTATGGACAACTCCATTTTTCAGTTTTCCATCTAAGCACTCCAGTAATAGCGGTGCCACAAGGTTCATTACCATAAGGTGGAAGTATTCCTTCACACCCGGCAGGTGTACCAGACATTAAAAAACAATAACTTAAACACGGGGTAACACAGTAACTACCTGGGGGACTACAATACCAAAGAGTATATGTTTGTCTTTTATCAACACTATCATACACCGTGCAATATCGCTGCCATGGATGAGAACAAATAGTAGTTATATCAGAAATTGTCACCCACACACCATTCGGCATTCTTACTTCTTTTGTTGCCTGATTTCCGCAAGCATCTGTTGCTGTGATTGTTGCTGCTCCGCATTGGCCAGAGACAGTTACAATTCCATCCTGTGTTATAGAGCCTTTGCTGATAGTCCAAGTGTATGGCGGTGTGCCTCCTGTTGCTGTATATTGACTGCCGTTAGTGGGAGCGTCCAGGCCTGAGATGGTGAGAGGGATTGGGGGTTCGGGACAAGGTTTTGCAAAACTCCATTTTTTCCATACATTGCAAAAAAGGGCATTGCCGCCTGCTGTAGATGCTTTATCCCAGTCATGGCCTACCTCAGGATCATAAGAAAATGACGCGGCTACTGCTTTATTGACAGGGGTTACCAGTAATTTCTTTCCGTCTATAGCATTTTTTCCGACGCCTACTTTCCAGCCGCCTGCTGTTGACTGCCCATTAGATAATCTGTCAAAATCTCTTCTCATCTGAGCCGTTCCATCCAGGATTTGATCACTGATAGTAGTGGGGTTAGAAGTATTATAGTTCATGATAAGTTTTAACCTTTTGTCCTCAAGCCTATTCTGTGCCGTAACAGCACTATTTTCTCTTTGTAAAACAGCAAGAATTACCTGTGGGTTTATTCCATATACTTGGGCTGCAAAGTCTATAAACTCTGCCGGGTCAAAGATAGAACCATCCACATCCGCGACCTCATCTCCTTGTAAGAAACTCCCTTTATCTTTAAGAAATTTTTTTATGTCATCATAATTCATAGTTGGAGTATCTATAAATTCATCATCGCTCAAACACATAGTATTATAAGGCGGTTGGGAGCTTTGATTTGAAGTCGAATCAGTGGTTACCTCAGCTGATGCAAGCTGAAAACCTAGAGCATTTGAAAACATGGGGAGTTGAATGCCTTCAGGCATTGAAAGCGAAGCAAGCTGAATGGACGGCAGGGCTTGGTATCCCTGCCGTCCATTCTTAAAAAAAGGATTTATGGAGCCTCCTTTAGACGAGCGAGATGAGAATTTATATGGAACTGTCTTTTGCGAAAGAGGCAAAGAGCTTTCCTCTGTTTGCCATTTAGGGACACAAATCGGCTCATATCGCCTTACAACCCTTCCATTATTATCCAGAGCCTCTATCTTATAGCAAAGATCCGTTGTCTCGGCTTCTGGAGTACCATCAACAGCATTAGTGCGTGCATCTGGTGATACTATTACTCGAGTCCACTCACTCCACGGGCCATATATAGAATATGCTTTATAAATTATATACTCACTGGCATTTTGCTCACGTGACCACCACAAAACAATCTGTTCTTTCATATTGAGGCCACTTAAATCCCTCTTGGCATTATCTATATTTACATTCAACTCCGCCTTTCTTATCTCCACGGTGATATAGCTCTCCGGCTTTCCTCTGACTTCAACCTCTATGGTATTATTTGCCTGAAGGGCGATGTCCTTATCAACGCCATAGACGTTCTGATTCAAATCATTTGGTCCTACTACCTGTACACCATTTAATTTAATATAAGCGCTGCTCGCCTGATTCACTGGCTCCCTCAAGGGCTTTTCCCCCGGCTTTCTGACCGACCCGCCATTGCTTACCTGCAGCCAGAATTTTCCTTTAGGCTTATCAATAGTAAAGCTCTCTACTACTGGAACAGGCTCACCAGTATCTCTTACATACTTTTTAGGCCCCCAGACCAATGGACCAGCCCATGCCTCAAGAGAAAGACAGAATAAAAACATAAACAAGCATACAGCAACAGTCTTACTTCTATTCATTTAGCACCTCCTTTCTATCTTGGGGTTTATAAACTTCACAGCCATTTTATCATAACACTTGACATATTTTAATGTTTTTCCTGCTGTAATAGCAGTTTGTTCTTTTTGCAATGTGGCAAGGATTACCTGCGGGTTTATCCCATAAATTTGAGCTGCGAAGTCTATAAGCTCCGCAGGGTCAAATATAGCACCGTCCACATCCGCAACTGCAAGCACATTCCATCCATCGGCTGCACGATGGTCTGTACCATAGTGACTTTGGGGATTAAATGGGCTATTAACATCATCGTTACTTATGTCGTATTCAAGTGGTGAACCCCAATCGGCACAATCTGATTGTCCATAAGATAGAACTGCAAAGTCTAAGCTAAAAAACAAGAAAACTATAAATACCGTCAATAGATTCCGCATAGCTTAGTTCCTCCCTTACTTGAGAATAGTTCCTACAAGCACAATTGCCTCATATGTTTTGTCAGGACGGCGTAGTTTTGTAAATGATGATGGAGGTAGTGTTATGCGAACTGTCTTAGTTGAAGGATCAAATGCTGACGAAAACCCATAATAGAAATTGTCAAGGGCTTCATATTCTCCAACATGAAGAATTTGAACAAAGACCTCTATTTTGGCAGTTAAAGGGAGTGAAGTAATGAAAGAGTCGGGAATATAAAAAATTGCATCTATAGAAGTTAATGGCGCTACAGAGCCAGAATTTATCCTTATTTCATAAGGGAGTCGTGGACCTGTCTCATCTATTTCAGCAGTTACATTAAAATCCTCTTGTGTTTCAGGATCAGAGGTAGCTGACACAGTAACATTCTGGCTGGCAGAAAATGCCCCTGCAGGAAAGATTACAGAGGCATATCCTTCAAGGGTTATTGTCCCACCTTGAGGAGATATTACACCTGTTACAGAAGGAAGGATGCCAAGTATAGTCACAACTATGGATGTCCCTGGCTCACTTCTTACCTCTACTGCTATCTCGTTTTGCTGCTTCAATGTAACAGGTTTCGTAATCATAGAGACCTGTTTATTAAACTCCTCGGGTCCAACAACTTTTACTCCATTTAATTCAATTACAGCACTACTAACTCTGCCTACATTCCCTTTCCCATTCTGTATAAAAAGGGTAAATTCTTGATTCAGGTATTGTACAGAGAAATTCTTAACTACCT
>JACRGU010000050.1 GCA_016212245.1 Nitrospirota bacterium | reverse complement strand
CTGTGGAGGAAGGGGGAAGGCACTACAGACAGAAACAGTGAAGGTAAAGATCCCGAGTGGTGTTGACACAGGTTCCAGGGTCAAGCTCAGGGGCATGGGAGGTGCTGGAATAGGTGGCGGCCCGGCAGGAGACCTCCACATAGAGATTACTGTAAGGCCACATCCGATATTTACGAGAAGGGGTGATGACATCTATCTCGACCTCCCTGTGACCTTTGGTGAGGCAGCCCTCGGAGCAAAGGTAGAGGTTCCAACAATAGACGGTATAGCAGCAATGACCATCCCTCCAGGGACACAGGGTAGCCAGAGATTTAAGCTTTCAGGAAAGGGGTTCCCATCACCGAAGACAGGAGTAAGAGGCAATCAGTATGTGGACATAAAGATAGTTGTGCCAAAGGATATTAACAGTAAGGTTAAAGAGGCTATAAAAGATATAGAGTCCCTTTACAGGGAAAATCCTCGGAAAGGGATGGTGAGAAGATAATGGCTATAAAAGATAAAAAACAACCTTTATATATGATAAGTGTTGTAGCCGAGATGTTGCATGTCCATCCACAGACCCTCAGGTTATACGAGAGGGAAGGTCTTATAACACCAAAGCGGACAAAGAGGCTGAGGCTCTATTCGGAAGAGGATGTAGAGAGGCTCGATATGATTCTAAGGCTTACAAGAGAGCTCGGGGTAAATAAGGCAGGAGTCGAGGTAATACTCAGGATGAGGCACAGGCTCGAGGCAATGCAGAAAGAGATGGAAAAGATGATGGATCTGCTTGAAGATGATATAAGAAGGGACTTTGCTGAGAGGCTCAGAAAGGTATTAATGGAGGAGTAATCATGGATAAACTTACTATAAAAAGTCAGGAGGCAATACAGACAGCACAGAGGCTTGCAGAGAGAAAGGGCAACCAGCAGCTTGATGCTGAGCATCTGCTCTGGGCACTGCTCGAAGATGATGAAGGTGTGGCATGCCAGATACTCAAGAGGCTTGGGATTAATATAAAGGCACTGCGGCAAGATGTTGAAGAGGCTATAGAGAAATTCCCAAAGGTTATTGGTGCAACACCCTTAGGACAGATTTATATATCACCGCGATTAAAAGAGGTATTCGAAAATGCCACAAAAGAGGCAGAACATTTCAAAGACGAATATGTAAGTGTTGAGCATCTGCTTGTTGCACTTATCTCAATAGGTGGTCCATGTTCTGATCTCCTGAAAAGATATGGGGCAACTGTTGATAGAGTCCTTTCAGCCATGAGAGAGATAAGGGGTGCACAGCGTGTGACAGACCCTACCCCCGAAGAAAAATACCAAGCACTTAAGAGATACAGCCGTGACCTGACAGAACTCGCAAGTAAGGGAAAACTCGATCCTGTCATTGGAAGGGACGATGAGATAAGAAGGATAATACAGGTCCTCTCGAGGAGGACAAAGAATAATCCTGTTCTTATCGGTGAACCTGGTGTTGGTAAGACCGCTATTGCAGAGGGGCTTGCACAGAGGATAGTTGCAGGTGATGTGCCTGAGACTCTAAAGGATAAAAAAGTAGTTGCACTCGACATGGGTGCAATTGTTGCCGGCTCAAAATTCAGGGGAGAATTTGAGGAGAGATTAAAAGCTGTTCTGAAGGATATTGAACAGGCAGAGGGGAAGGTTATCTTATTCATAGATGAGCTTCACACACTCGTTGGTGCAGGAGCAGCAGAGGGTGCGATTGATGCATCGAATATGCTCAAGCCTGCACTCGCAAGGGGAGACCTCAGGTGTGTTGGTGCAACTACTATTGATGAATACAGGAAGCATATAGAGAAAGACCCTGCATTAGAAAGAAGATTCCAGCCTGTCCTTATTAAGGAGCCCACTGTTGAAGATACAATATCAATCCTGCGTGGTCTTAAGGAGAGATACGAGGTCCATCATGGTGTCAAGATTAAGGACTCTGCATTGATATCTGCAGCAGTGCTATCAAACAGGTATATCACAGACAGGTTTCTTCCTGACAAGGCAATAGACCTTATTGACGAATCTGCATCAAAACTCAGGATGGAGATAGACAGCATGCCTGTAGAGTTAGATGAGATTGAGAGAAAACTACGACAGCAAGAGATCGAAAAACAAGCAGTAATGAGAGAGGATTCAAAGGATTCTAAGGAGAAGCTTGAAAAGATAATAAAGGAGATAGCTGAGCTCCAGGTAAGGCGTGATGAATTAAGGATTCAGTGGATGAGTGAAAAAGAAATCATAGCAAAGATACGAGAACATAAGGAGCAGATTGAGAAGACAAAGATAGAGTCAGAAAGGGCAGAGCGCGAAGGAGACCTGACAAAGGCAGCAGAACTCAGGTATGGAAGATTACTCGAACTACAGAAGGCACTCGAAGAGGAAAATAAAAGACTTTTTGAGACACAGAAGAAAAGGAAGATGCTGAAGGAAGAGGTGGATGAGGAGGATATTGCAGAGGTTGTTTCTAAATGGACAGAGATACCTGTAAACAGGATGCTCGAAGGCGAGATTCAGAAACTGCTCCACATGGATGAGAGGCTGAGGCAAAGGGTTGTTGGACAGAATGAGGCGATTGAGGCTGTATCGAATGCAGTCAGAAGGGCACGTGCAGGTATTCAAGACCCCAACAGACCTATTGGCTCTTTCATATTCCTCGGACCTACAGGTGTTGGGAAGACAGAGCTTGCGAGGGCACTTGCAGAATTCCTGTTTGACGATGAGAACGCAATGATAAGGATAGATATGTCCGAATATCAGGAACGGCATACTGTATCGAGGCTTATAGGTGCACCTCCAGGATATGTAGGCTATGAAGAAGGTGGCCAGCTCACTGAGGCTGTAAGGAGAAAGCCCTATTCTGTGATCCTGTTTGACGAGGTCGAGAAGGCACATCCAGAGGTATTCAACCTTCTGCTTCAATTATTAGATGATGGAAGGCTTACTGACAGCCATGGAAGGACAGTTGATTTCAGAAATACAGTGGTTATTATGACATCGAACATAGGGAGCACGCATATACACGAGATGCTCGAAGAAAGAGTAAGGAGACCGGCTGCTTACTGGGTCAGTAACAATGCTGAATTGAAGGAAAAGATTATGGAAGACCTGAAGGCATTCTTCAGACCGGAATTTCTGAACAGAGTTGATGAGATTATTGTCTTCAACCCTCTGACCATGGAACTCCTGAAACAGATTGTAGAGATACAAGTGAACAGGATGAAGAGATATATCAGGGAGAAGAATGTAGGCATCAAGTTGACAGATAGTGCCAAAGAGTATTTTGCAGAAATAGGCTTTGACCCTGTTTATGGTGCACGACCATTGAAGAGGGCTTTGCAGAGAGAGATACTGAATCCCCTTTCACTGAAAATCCTCGACAGGACATTCAAAGAAGGGGATACAGTTGAAGTAGACTTTGGAGATAATAAGATCACATTTAAAAAGGAAGTGACTGCAGAGGAGTCATTAGTCAATAGTCCTTAGTCAATGAGTTAATGACCAGTGACTTAATGACTTAATAACTCAGGCCCTAATGGAACTTTCAAAATTTATTGGTTGTTTGATTGGAACAGCAACAGGGGATTCGTTAGGAGCCCAAAGAGAAGGATTTTTTGACTTTCTGGAAGTAAGAGACATTGGATCGAGATATACAGATGACACAGCAATGATGATAGGGGTTGCTGAATCTCTTATAGAATATACGGGTTTTGATGGAGAGCACATGGCAAAGAGATTTATTGAGAATTATGAAAGAGAGCCATGGCGTGGTTATGGATGGGGACCGCCGAGAATCTTCAGAATGATAAAATCTGGCAGAAAATGGAACGGAATGCTTGACAGAGAGATATATCCAGGTGGTTCATTCGGTAATGGAGCTGCAATGAGGATAGCGCCGATTGGGCTTTTCTATTGTGATGATCCTGAAAGACTTCGTACTGTCGCTTATCAATCGAGCAGAATCACCCATAGTCATGAATTAGCAATGGAGGGAGCAGCCCTAGAAGCTTATGCAGATGCTTTAGCCGTAAACTTAAAACCTTCGAATTTAAATAAATACGAGTTTTTAAGGGAGCTGAAGAAATTTGTCAAGCTTAAACCTTATCAAGATAGATTGGAGGCTATAGAAAGTTTATTAGATAAAAATCCCAAGAGAGATGAGGTTATTAAAAAACTTGGAAACAGTATTGAGGCCTTTAATTCTGTTCCAGCAGCAATTTATTCTTTTTTATCTAATTATGATTTTGAAAGCTCTGTTGTTTATGCTGTAAGCTTGGGTGGAGATGCTGATACTATTGGAGCGATGACTGGTGCGATTGCAGGAGCCTGTTATGGTGTAGAAGGGATACCATGGAGGTGGAAGGACAGGCTGGAAAATAGAGAATATCTCGAAAAATTAGCTGAAAAAATATGGGAGATAAAAAGGAGGTTAAACATAAATGAAGGCAATGGTATTGAATAAGATCTGTAAGCTTGAAGAAAATCAAAGCCCTTTAGAACTGGTAGAGTTGCCAGGCCTTTCACCAGAAGAAAATGAAATTTTAGTGAAAATCTCAACCTGCGGGGTCTGCCATACTGAGCTGGATGAGATTGAGGGAAGAACACCTCCTGCGAGATTCCCGATTGTATTGGGTCATCAGATTATTGGAAGGGTAGAAAAATCAGGCAGCAAGGTAAGCAAATTTAAGATTGGAGATAGGGTAGGGGTAGCGTGGATTCATTCTTCCTGTGGAAAATGCAGGTTCTGCCTTGAAGGAAAAGAGAATCTATGCACAAGATTTGAGGCTACTGGCAGAGATGCAAATGGAGGTTATGCCCAATATACTACTGTCTCAGAAGATTTTGCCTATAAAATCCCGGATATATTTTCTGATTCAGAGGCAGCACCTCTTTTATGCGCGGGTGCAATTGGCTACCGGGCTTTAAGGTTAACTGAAATCAAGGATGGACAAAACATAGGACTTTTCGGATTTGGGGCATCAGGTCACCTTGTTATTAAGATGGTAAGGCACAAATATCCAAACTCCAGAGTTTTTGTTTTCTCCAGAACTGAAATGGAAAGAAATTTTGCTAAAGAACTTGGAGCCTTCTGGGCTGGTAGAATTGAAGATGAATCACTGGAAAAACTGAATTGTGCCATTGACACTACACCGGTCTGGAGGCCGATAGTTGAAGCCTTGAAAAATTTAGAAAAAGGAGGGCGACTGGTTATAAATGCAATACGGAAAGAAGAAGCAGACAAAGGGTTCCTCTTTAAACTGGATTATCCTCGCCATCTCTGGCTGGAAAAGGAGATAAAGAGTGTAGCAAATATTACCAGAAAAGATGTCCAGGAATTTTTACAATTAGCAGCCGAGATCCCAATTAAACCTGAAGTTCAGGAATTCAGACTGGAAGATGCAAATAAGGCATTGGTTGAACTTAAAGAGAGGAAGATTCGGGGTGCAAAGGTTTTAAGAATTGATTAGATTCAGGGGTCATCATCTTATATGTCTACATTTCTTTAGAGGCGAAGGATACAATCCTGAGTTTATAATTAATCTCCATGAACTCATCAAAAAGGTTGAATATGGGGAAATAATAGAGGTTTCTGAAGGTGCAGATGATGTATGTGCAAAGTGCCCCTACCTTAAAGGCAATAAGTGCTTTCATAATAGAAATTCTGAGGATGAGATAAGACAGATGGATTCAAAGGCACTTGAATTACTTAATACAGAACCTGGTGCAAAGCTGAATTGGCTAAAGATAAAAGAAACCCTGCCTGATATATTTAAAGATTGGTTTACATCCTACTGCACCATCTGCACATGGGAAAGCACATGCGATAAGAATCCCCTATGGCTTAAACTCAATACTGAGAGGTTGGACAATAAAGTATCGAGACGGGAATCCATGCATGATAAAAAAGCCGGATGAACTCATAAGGGACGGGCTCGTAGAATTAGGGCTTATACCCTCAAAGGAGCAGATAAATGCCTTTATGGTCTATCTCTCTGAGCTAAAAAAATGGAATAAGGCATATAACCTCACCGGCCTCAGGAAAGACGAAGATATTATCATCAAGCACTTCCTCGATTCCTTACTTTATCTAAAGGCAATACCTGATGGTAAAATAAAGGTCACTGATGTTGGAAGTGGTGCTGGGGTTCCAGGGATACCAATAAAGATTATCCGGCCTGAGATAGAGATGTATCTCATTGAGCCATCAAGGAAAAAAACTGCATTTCTAAGGCATATCATAAAACAGCTCGGATTAAAAAAGATTGAGGTGATAGAAAAGAGGATTGAAGAGATTCAAGAGTCAGGCTTTTCAGTTGATGTAGCAGTTACGAGGGCGCTATTTAATATAAAAGATTTTGTGAAAAAGGCATCTCCTGTTGTAAGGGAGGGGGGATATTTCATACTCAGTAAAGGTCCGAAGGTTAAAGAGGAGCTGTCAAAAATAAAGATTAAAAGGATTAAAGATATCACAATCTTTGAGCTATCTCTCCCCCTTGTAAACACAAAGAGGTTTATTGTTATGATAGAAAAATAATCCTATGCCGACAAATCTTCCACCAGAATATTTTGCTGCTGAAAAGAGATTTAAACAGGCATCAACCCCTGCAGAAAAGATTTCTGCCATGGAAGACCTGATAGCTACAGTCCCGAAGCATAAGGGTACAGACAAACTCAGGGCTGACTTAAGGAGAAAGCTATCCTTACTAAGAGAAGAGGCCATAAAAAAAGTAAAGAGAGGGGGCAGGGGAAACCTTTATACTGTGCAGAAAGAAGGAGCTGCTCAGATAGCACTTGTGGGGTTTGCTAATTCAGGGAAATCCTCTCTGCTCGCAAGCCTGACAAATGCTACACCTGTGATTGCTGATTATCCTATCTCAACCCTCACTCCACTTCCGGGCATGATGCCTTTTGAGGATATTCAGTTTCAGCTTGTTGATTTACCTCCGATAGGAAATGAGGCAACTGACGGATGGGTATCAGGCATACTGAGGAGTGCGGATGCGCTTCTGCTCGTCGTAGATCTCTCAGAGGAGCCGGAGGTGCAGGCAGAGCT
>JACRGU010000043.1 GCA_016212245.1 Nitrospirota bacterium | reverse complement strand
CCTGGGCAGAGAGGCCAGAGAAAAAGATTGGTGAGGCAAGGATAATCCTGTTTGCAGCTCGTATTGCATCATAGACCTGGACCATCTCATCCTCGATGATACATATGCCTGTATCATCACATCCACCACAGTTCTGGCATGGAGAGATGTTCATGAGGTTCAGGTTGAATGTCTGGACTTCGAAGCCTGATTCCTCAACACCTCTAACAGCCTCTTTTATAAGAAGTTCTGTATTCCCATTTTCCCTCGGGCTTCCAAGGAATGCTATTACTTTCATCCTATTCAACATCTATTTTTTGCTCATTTTTATTTTGATCAAAACCCTCTTTTAAAAATTCAGTATCAGGCTTGAACCCTCCGTAGAGGGAAAATATCTTCTTTTCATTTTTAATTATACCTTTTATCAGTTTCCCTGTAAAACTTGACAACCCTTACATATGAAGGATATTTTAGATAAAAGTTTATCCACAGGAGGTAAGCCATGTCATACACAGCAAAGGACTATTCAAAACTTATCGGTATGGGAGGATTTAGTGATGCGCTCTTTAAAAATCATTTTACCCTCTATCAGGGATATGTGACAAACACAAATAAGGTGCTCGATACGCTGGATCAGATGTTGAAGGATGGAAAGACAGGCACACCTGAATATGCTGAGCTCAAGAGAAGACTCGGATGGGAATTCAACGGTATGAGGCTCCATGAATACTATTTTGAGAATCTCGGTGGAAAAGCTGCCATTGACAAAAATGGACAGCTTGCAAAGAAGATTGCTGAGGATTTTGGAAGCTACGAGATATGGGAAAGGGATTTCAAAGCAACAGGAGCAATGAGAGGCATTGGCTGGATTGTGCTTTATCAGGATATCACAAACGGAAGGCTCATAAACTTCTGGATAAATGAGCATGATGTCTCACATCCAGCAGGATGTAATCCAGTATTGATAATGGATGTATTTGAGCATGCATTTATGCTCGATTATGGTCTTAAGAGGGCTGATTACATAGAGGCATTTTTTAAGAATATTGATTGGAATGTAGTAGAGGGAAGAATAAAGTAAACCCCGTTAGAAAGGACGGGGCTTTCTAACGGGGTAAATTAATGATTACTGGAAAAGAGGATTTACTGCAAGCATTGATTGAAACCTTACCTGCCTCGCCGTCAGGCAGGCTTGATGCGGAATCCAGTCTTTTCTGGATTCCTGCTTTCGCAGGAATGACAGACTGGAGGCATAAATATGAATGCTATTGAGATAGCCATCAGAATGGAGACAGATGCAATAAATTTCTATAGAGAGGCGGCAGAAAAAACAAAACATCCTGTTGGCAAAAAGATGTTCCTGACTATAGCAGAAGATGAAAAAAGGCATCTCGAGATGCTTTCTCAAATATTCAAAGGATTTAACATAGAGATTAAGGATGTTAGTCCAATGAAGAATGTTAAGACAATCTTTGAATCCATGAAGGACGAGATGATGCAGAGGGTAGAAGCAACTACAGATGAACTTGAGGCATTTAAGATAGCGATGCAGATGGAAAAGGAAGGGGTCGAATTTTATAAAAAGGCTGCCTTAGATGCACAAACAGAGAAGGAGAAATCTCTATTTGAGAGACTTGTTAAGGAAGAAGAGCAGCATTATGATATCTTTGCAAATACATATTTTTTCCTTTCGGATACAGGAAACTGGTTCATGTGGGAAGAGCATAGCATAGTTGATGGCGGCACTCCATGGGCATGACTATTAAGTTCAGAATCATCCCTTGAGCATGTAAAAACAGTAGCAGACACTGTTAAATTTGCTTAATATTCTTCACACTTAACCTGGAAATAATTTGACTCGTGATTGCATGAAGGGCATTTTTCTGGTGGTGCCTCACCCTCATGAACATATCCACATTTCCTGCAAACCCAGTAGACCTTTTTGTCTTTCTTAAATACAGTGTTGCCTTCAACTTCCTTTAATAATTTTTTGTATCTTTCTTCATGATGTTCCTCTGCCTTAGCGATTGCCCTTAAACGTCGGGCAATCTCAGGGAACCCCTCTTTTTCAGCAACATCTGCAAATTCTGGATACATTATGGTATACTCATAATGTTCTCCTGCAATTGCTGCCTTTAGATTCTCAGCAGTATTCCCAAGCGTTGTTGGTGCTGCTGCTTCAACAGTTATCTCAGTCAGGTTCTCTTTACTTTTTTGTTTTAACTCATTGATTAACCTGAACAACCATTTGGCATGCTCTCTTTCATTATCTGCTGTTATAAGGAAAATCTCTGAAATCTGATCAAAGCCCTCGTTCTGAGCAATCTTTGAATAAAACGTGTAACGGTTTCTTGCCTGACCCTCACCGATGAATGCCTTTGTTAGATTTTCAATTGTCTTTTGCATATCAACCTCCTTACTATCTTATTTTCTCAAATGCATCTTTTGGGGCATTGCATACAAGGCACTTCCAGTCATCAGGAAGTTCTTCATATATCCAAATCATAGCAAAATATAAAGTTGCAATCTACTAAAATTATAAAGTAGGCATTCCCACAACTGTTAGGGCTAAGATTGTGAACCCCGCCCTTTCTTTTTCTTTGAAAGGGCGGGGTGAATGTTTGCGTAACTATAGTTAAATTATAATTATTGTAAACTTAATAAGATTTAAATGTTAAAATTATTTATGGCTGAAAAAAGGTGTAATAACATACTTGTAAGAGGTGTTAACTGGATTGGCGATGCTGTTATGACTCTACCTGCATTAAGGGTTTTGAGAAAGGCTATGCCTGAAACAAAGATTACCCTCCTTGTTAAGCCATGGGTGGCGCCTCTTTTCGAAAAAGATCCGAATATATATGAGATAATCATCTATGGTGATGAATACAGAGGCATTATAGGTAAGATAAAACTCTCAAGGGTGCTAAATAAAAAAAATTTTTGTAGTGCAATCTTGTTTCAAAATGCATTTGACGCCGCCCTGATTACATTTCTTGCAGGGATAAAGGAGAGGGTAGGGTATAACAGGGATAGCAGAGGCTTTCTTCTGACAACGGCAGTCTCTGTGCCTCAAAATGAGGGGAAGGTACATCAAATTAACTATTATCTAAACCTGCTTAACCAGATAGGTATAGATGCAGGATACTCGGACCCTTATATATATCTCACACTTGATGAAAGGTTGCATGCAAGGAAAATCCTGAAAGATATGAAAAGGCCAATCATAGGGATAAATCCCGGTGCAACATATGGTTCAGCCAAGAGGTGGTTTCCTGAAAGGTTTGCTGAGGTTGCAAACTGGTTCATAAAGGATACAGGTGGAAGTGTAGTAATCTTTGGGAGTAAGGATGAGATAGAGATAACAGACGAGATATACAAAAAGGTGAACTCCGAACTCCGAACTCCAAACTCAATGCTAAATATAGCAGGAAAGACATCTTTGAGGGAACTAATTACACTTATTTCAGAATGTGATATATTCCTTACCAACGATTCAGGTCCTATGCATATTGCCTATGCAGTGAGAACACCTTTAGTAGCAATATTTGGCTCTACAGATCCTGAATTAACAGGTCTGATAGGAGACGGAAATGTGGTAATCAAGACTGATATTGCTTGCAGTCCATGCTTCGAGCGCACCTGTAAGGATAATGACATGAGATGCATGTATGCAATAACCTCAGATGATGTTTATTACGGGATAAAGAAGCTATTACCCCAGATGCCTGCAGTGTTTTTTGACAGGGATGGGACCCTATGCAGGGATGTGGGCTACCTCAATAAATATGACGACTTCGAGATCTTTACAGATATTGATAATGTAAAGCTTCTTAAAGAAAGAGGCTTTAAACTTATCGGGGTCAGTAATCAATCAGGTATTGCAAGAGGGATTATCGAAGAAGATTTTGTAAATGAGATAAACGAGATTTTTATCAAGAGATATGATTTTGATGGTTTTTACTACTGCCCGCACCATCCTGATGAGCACTGTTTATGTAGAAAGCCTGAACCCGGAATGCTTCTTAGGGCGAGGGCCGAACACGAGATTGACCTGAAAAAATCCTATGTTGTTGGAGATAAAGAAACGGATATGCTTCTTGCAAAGGCAGTTGGTGCAAAGGGTATCCTTGTGCAGACAGGAGAAGCTAATGTATCAGAGCATGCTGATTTTATTGCCAAAGACCTTACAGAGGCAGCGAACTGGATATTGAAAATACTCAATAGTCATTAGTCCGAAGTCAAGACTTAAAATGCAAAAAATAAAAAATCCAAGAAAAATACTTATAGTTAAACCGAGTTCTCTCGGTGATGTTGTGCATAGCCTGCCATTTCTGAATGCATTAAAGGAGAGATTCCCTAAGGCAGAGGTTCACTGGGTTATTGCTAAAAGGCTTGATGGACTTTTATCAGGACATCCAATGATAGATAAACTCTGGATTATTGACAAAGATAATTGGAAGGTTGTAGGAAGAGCATGGAACACCCTGAAAGAGCTTAAAGAATTTTTCAGAAATCTGAGAAATGAAAGATATGATATGGTGGTGGATCTCCAAGGACTTTTAAGGAGCGGTGTAATTACTATGGCAACACGCGCTCCATTTAGAATAGGATTTAAGGAGGCGAGAGAGGGAAGTAGATTATTTTATACACATAAAGTTGAGGGTGGAAGGGATATTCATGCTGTTGATAGATATCTGAAGATTGCTGCCTTTTTAGGATGCGATATAAGGAATGTATGTTTTCCTTTACCACTATCTTTTAACTCATCACTTATCACTCATCACTTATCACTCTCAGATGATTATGCTGTAATTATTCCAGGGGCAAGATGGGTAACTAAGAGATGGCCTGCAGAGAGATTTGGAGAACTTGCATCAAGATTGCCAATGGAATTTCTTGTTGTTGGTGGGAGATCAGATATAGACATATCAAACAGGGTTGTAAATAGTTCTAAGGGCAATGCTATATCTCTTGCAGGTAAGACAGATATCAAAGAACTAATAGAGATAATGCGGAGTGCGAGGTTTGTTGTAGGTAATGATTCGGGTCCAATGCATATCGCTACTGCACTTAAGACCCGGGTTTTTGCTATATTCGGACCAACAGACCCTCAAAAGACAGGTCCTTATGGTAGAAGCCATATTGTTATAAAAAGCAATCTGGAGTGTTCACCATGTTTTAAAAAAAGAAGGTGTAAAAAACACGAGTGTATGGACACGATAACTGTTGATATGGTGATGGAGAAGATAAAGGAAACAACAGGAATGCCCTAAGATAGAAATTATTAGAAGACCTATAAATTGTAAGTTTATATCATAATTTTTATATTTACTTTGGGCAAAGTTTATGTTATTTAATATAAGCCTGAATCATGAAAGGAAGAGATGATTCTTGGAATCCTTGTAATAAATGAAAACTATAAGGACGAGATCGTTAGTTTTTTAAGGGCTGCTGTGAACAAGGGACACAAGGTAAATATTTTTATGATGGATAAAGGATGCCTTCTCTCAAAAGACCCTGATTTTACATTCCTTAAAGATATGAATGGTGTATCAATAAGTCTCTGTGATTTAAATAGAAGACAACTAAAAATTCGCAATGAAGATATACCTGATGGTATCATCTGCGGCAGCCAGTATAACAATGCTCAGATGATTCATGAGTCTGATAAGGTTATTGTATTTTAACTATACAGCCTGTTGTCATTCCTGCGAAGGCAGGAATCTATAAGTATTCTGGATTCCCGCTGGAGTTTACCCCGCACTCTGATGCGGGGCGAGAATGACAGGAGTGAGGCATTTTTAGGAATAAAGTGGTGAAAAAGATAGCAGTTCTTGTCAGGGATAGACAGTCAGAGGCATTGAGGATGAGTATAGGTTTAACTCTAATGGATGATAAGGTAGATATCTTTGTGCTGGATAGAAGACTTGGTGATACGAATGATATAAAATTTAATCTCGAGATGATAAATGAGATGGGATTAAAGATGTACACAAACATAATAGAAAATGAGGGGATTGATTGTATTTCGACAAAACAGCTTGCAAATAAACTCCTCGAATATGATATAGTTCTTCCATATTAGGGGATGAGGTGAAGGTACTGCATATATTAAAGGATGAACCTGGTGAAACAACGGAAAAGATAATCAAAGAACATAAGAAAGACAATGAGGTCACAATTGTTAAATTATATAAGAAAGACAGGCGATATGAAGAAATAATAGACCTCATTGAAAAAAGTGATAAAGTAATAACATGGTAACAGGCCTTTGGGCTGAATAATTTTAAAAAAAGGAGGTTAGGATGGGAGAAGTCATGTCGGGGAGTATCATCGTACTTGTCACAGGATTGCTGGTTGGTCTCGCCTTTGGCTTTGTTCTTCAGCGTGGAAGATATTGTATGAACACTGCATTCAGGGATATTATCTTTATCAATGACTTCACAATATTCAGGGCATATCTACTGGCTCTCATAGTTGCTATACTGGGCGCTAATTTTCTTGAGGATGTCGGGATTATAGAAGGCGGACTGAGGCGTCAGGCATTTGCACCAATAGCCAACATTGTTGGTGGCTATATCTTCGGCCTGGGTATCGTTCTTGCTGGAGGCTGTGGAAGCGGTGTCCTCTACAGGGTTGGAGAGGGGCTTATGGCTGCATGGGTAGCTCTGCTCGGGTTCGCTATCGGGATTATCTCAGCTATGCACGGATTTCTCAATCCAGTTTTTACATTCCTCAAGAGCTTCAGGGTCGAGATTGGAGGTGTGATAAATCCGTCTTTGTGGGATATCTTTGGAGGTGGGACGTCTGCCAAGTGGCTGACAATTATAGTAGTTGTTATGATAATGGGTATCGTTGTTTTGAAGGGTAAGCCTTTTGCAAAAGGCCCTGCAAAAGCTTATTCATGGTCGCTGGCAGGTCTTTTAGTTGGAATTATTGCGGTGATTGCATGGTGGGCATCAGCCTTCTGGGGTGGTAACGCGAGGGGGCTTTCATTTACAGGGCCTACTGCTGATTTCTTTATGGCGGTTTTGACAAGAGATAGCAAGGCACCGGG
>JACRGU010000047.1 GCA_016212245.1 Nitrospirota bacterium | reverse complement strand
TTTTGCCCTGAACTCGATTCAGGGTTGCATTTTGCTTTTTAATTTTTGATTTTGTATGCATATAGATCTGGAGCTGTTGATTACAGATTTAGGAAAATGATATACATACTAATGATATATATACTATGGACAGCCATAATTCTTTTAACATTTCTTATACAGGGAAAGGTATCATTGTTCGATATCTCCCCGAACTTTACATCTGTCTTAGCCTACTATGCAGGCATAAGAAAAGGAGAGATCAAGGGAATGTTTTTCGGCTCACTGATTGGGATACTCGAAGACAGCCTTTCAGGTGCATTTCTTGGCCCTAATCTCCTGAGTAAGGGTCTTGTGGGTTATCTTTCTTCATTCATGTCTGGTAGTTTCTTCAGATGGACCCCTCTTTTAGGCACTATCGGCATATCAGTCCTTACATTAATAGACAGCACTGTTGTTTTTCTATCAAGAAGTATCTTTGATGGAATGCCAGTTAGCATTGGGGCAGCTGCCTTTATAGTCGCCATACAGTCTCTGATAAACGCCCCTTTAGGGATATTTATAAAACCAAAGGATGCAAAGTAAAATGAAAAATTTCACCCTCCCCTACACCCCTCCCATCTAGGGAGGGGAAATAAAAAGAGAAAAAGTCCCCTCTCCCCTTGTGGGAGAGACACCGACTAACTTCCCCTCTCCCCTTGTGGGAGAGGGTTAGGGTGAGGGGTATTTCAAAGGCAAATATGAAAAATAATTCTGAAAAAATCTCAATAATAGGCTGCGCCGTCGTTGCAACCTTCCTGCTGCTCATCATGAGATTGTGGCAGTTGCAGATACTGCAGGGCAGCGAATATAGGAAACTCTCTGAGGCTAACAGGCTAAGGATAATAGCGACACCAGCACCACGGGGAATAATATTCGACAGAAATGGTATCCCGCTTGTAAAAAACTCCCCTTACTACTATGTATCAATAACCCACGGTGAATTCGATAAGGGTAAGATTGACTTACTGTCAAAAGTCCTCAACATGTCGGTTGAAGAGATACTCGAAAAGATAAGCAGGAATGGACTGAGCCCTTTTGCACCTATAAGACTAAAACAGGGGCTTTCTTTTAATGAGGTTGCATACATTGAATCGAGGCGATCTGACTTCCCAGGCCTCATCATCGAAGTTGACGTCAGCAGAGAATATATCTATGGTAATGTTGGTTCACACCTCATAGGTTATCTTGGAAAACTTAACCCCTCCCAATCAAAAGACCCTACATTCAGGAATGTACCATCGGAAGCTTTCATAGGGCAGTGGGGCGCTGAGATGCTATTTGACAAATCACTCAGGGGTATACCTGGTAAGAGGGCTATCGAGGTCAATGCACTTGGCAGGGAGATAAGACTGTTACAGGAAAAATCTCCAATAAAAGGAGAAGATATCAGGCTGAGTATAGACATTAATCTCCAGAAAGAGGCTGAGAAGGTATTTGGAGAAAGGACAGGTGCGGTTGTTGCACTCAACCCCGAAACCGGAGAGATACTGGGACTGATAAGCAAACCTTCGTTTGATCCCAACCTCTTCGCAAGAGGAATAAGCTACGATGAATGGATAACCCTTACTCAGGATAAAAAAAAGCCTATGCTTAACAGGGCACTTCAGAGTCAGTATCCTCCTGGCTCGACATTCAAGATTGTTACTGCAATAGCAGCGCTTGAGGAAGGAGTTATTACCCCTGAGACGAAGGTTGAGTGCAGAGGTGGAATAAACTATGGCAGGTGGCATTTTGGCTGCTGGCGTAAAAAGGGACACGGCGTGGTCTCTCTGCACAGGGCGATAGTAGAATCATGTGATGTATATTTCTATGAGGTGGGTAAACGTCTCGGCATAGATAAAATTTATAATTATGCCACAAGTCTCGGTTTAGGGAAAGAAACAGGCATTGAACTCGGAAAAGAAAGGCAGGGATTGATACCAAACACAAAATGGAAGCAGGAAAACAAAAGACTTCCATGGTTCCTCGGTGAAACCTTTAATACAGCAATAGGTCAGGGATATGTTGCTGCAACACCAATACAGATGGCAGTTATGACAGGTGCAATAGCAAATGGTGGAAATCTATACAGACCAACACTGATTAAGGACCTCCGACCAGTACTTTCAGGAAAGGCGAAGATAAGACCCGAGACTCTTGAGATCATTAAAAGCGCACTTTCCGGTGTTGTGGATGAGCCCGGTGGGACTGGATGGGCTGCGAAATCTCCATTAATAAGCATAGGCGGCAAGACAGGGACAGCCCAGATTGTAGGAATAAAAAAAGGTTTTAAATATCTGCCAGAGAGATTCAGGGATCATGCATGGTTTGTTGCCTTTGCCCCAGTAGAAAAACCAGAGGTAGCACTTGCAGTATTTGTCGAACATGGCGGACATGGTGGAGGAGCTGCAGCACCAATTGCAAAAAGGGCGATAGAGGGATACTTTAAAAATTCAGAATTCAAAATTCAAAACTCAAAATTCGAAATTCAAAATGATACACATAGACCGTAGACTAATTAAGAACTTTGACTGGGTAACACTCTCTATTGTCATGGTCATAGCACTTATCGGAATTATGACTATATACAGTGCTACACGCCCGCTTGCAGCAGAAGAGCATTCAGGGTTCTATATAAAACAGG
>JACRGU010000051.1 GCA_016212245.1 Nitrospirota bacterium | reverse complement strand
TGGTATTTGATAGAGAAGGCAAGGTATTAAACTCATATTTCAAGTTCTAAAGCACTTCCACCTTTCCTGCACAAACCGAAACTAACTTTTCAAGGGGGTGCCTTTATGAAACAATTTTACAGTTTTTCTATCTTACAGCCTCTATAGGTGTCATCACACTTATCTCTTTTAACATTGCTATCTTGGAAGCATCAAGTATCTCAATTTCAAGCGGCAATCCTTGACTATCAAGATGAAGAATAACTCCTTCTTTTAAATCTATCGAATCTGCAGGAGTTCCATCTCTAAGCTCTATTAAAAGAATATCAGCTTCCTTTGAATATTTTATCTTCATAAACACCACCTCCCTTAAAATAACGGTCTATGTATGGAAAATATACTGTAAGTAATACAGGTAATTCTCCTTCATACCCATATACAGCCCTGACTAAATGATTGCCATATCTCCTATGAGCGATTTATCTGTTTCCATGACCAATTATCACTTGCTCAGGTAGAAGCAGGGTCTCAGCTACCATTTCTTCTTTGATGTTCCATTTTTTGATTCTTTCAATAGCATGAAAAAGGGAAAGTATTTTAACAGTTTTCTCTTGAACTCTTATTGTGTAAACTTCACCCTTACTGTGAGTTTGTCTCTCTATAATTTCTATTGTCATTAGTTCCCTTTGGTTTATTATAGCACTCTGCTTGATTTTCTTTTGATAATGTCGTTCTCAATGGATGTTATCTGCCGTTGCGGGCAATTTCGTTTTTAAAAAGTATCTGTCCACTTTTCTCCCCCTTTCCTGTTCTCTTTGTCAATTAAATAGAACCGTCCCCTTTTCTCTTTTTCTTTTGATAAAGAAGGCAAGGTATTAAACTCATATTTCAAGTTCTAAAGCACTTCCTCCTTTCCTGCCCGCAATGAGCAGATAACTCGTTCATATCCGCACTACTTCGCTTTTTGTCCCATTTTGGGATTATATCCGAAGTACTTCGGATATACCGACTCTGGCGGAATGCCAGAGAACCCCTTCCCATTGACAATTTTTGTCAAGCATCACCCCCTTCTTTCAGGTCTAAACTGTCCAAAGGACTTTTTATCTTGCCCATATTGAAGCAATTTTATCATGTCTTTACAACTCGAAACAATCAGAACTTTTTTTAAGATTGCGGAGCCTGTTCCAAGCCTGTCTTGAGATTGCTTCGGAGTTCCTTCACTTCGTTCAGGACTCCTCGCAATGACAAGAGGGAAGGGATGCCATTTGCGACCCTCGATAGTCCTAACCTTCTCTACACGCAAAGGGTCATAAGGAAAGGCTACCGCTATTCTGCCTGAGCTATCCTTTCCCAGCACTATAACATCAGTGCTGGGTTTACTGACTGTTATCACCCCATCGTCTCACCCTCCTCTAACCCCTCCCATCAAGAGAGGGGGATAATAAAATTAGATAGGGGTTTTATGGTTTTTATTATTGATTAAACCCCTTGTGGTGTCAAAGAATTTTTGACAAAAGGAGTGGCAATTCGTAAAATGAAACTTGATAACAAGTCCAGTAAAATATATGAAAGGAAGACCGATATCATTGGCTATAGAAACTCTCACACCCATAGAGCAGAAAATGGTGGAAAGACTTATTTCCTTAGTCTCCGGGATTGAGGGTGTCAAATATCTCTATCTCTTCGGCTCGAGGGCAAGGCTTGAAGGCCATGCAGAGAGCGATATTGATATAGCTGTTGTTGTCAGAGATAGAAATATTGTCAAAAGGATTACAGGTCATATTATTGATTTATCCATAAAGGTAGCTGAGGAATTAGGTGTAAGTGGTGATCTAATGCTTAGTCCCATAGTTATAGAGGAATCTTTGTTAAAGGCAAAAGTGGGTATAGGTAGAAAGATTAGAGAGGAGGGGATTCTGTTATGGTCAAAGAAATCAATCAGAAAGAAAGAAAAGGTTATATAACAGGGGCTATTGACCTCGCAAGGGAAAAGGCAGAAAGTGCTATTGATGCCTATAAGAGAGGCAATTATGGACAGGTTATATCCTCCCTGTATTACAGTTATTTTCATATTATCAAGGCAATTCTTTACAAAAAAGGATTTGACCCAGTGAGCCATGAAGGGGTTTATGCCCTCTTAAACCTTCACTTTGTAAAGTCAGGGGTTTTAGACAAAGGGTATAGCAGGCTTTTTGAGCGCCTTCATAAAAATAGAGAAATAGCTGATTATAATCCTATCGCCCCAAAATTCGATAAAAAGGATGCAGATAATTTTGTTATTGAGCTTTCAGACCTTACGCCAGAGATTATAGGAATTATAAAAAATTACAGAGAATATACCATTAAACTCACAAAATCCATAATTGAACTCAAGCGTCTGACTAAGTGAGGCCTGCAGGTATTTCCGAGTGAAGGTTAACGAGATATTTACGAGCATACAGGGAGAATCAAGCTATGCAGGACTACCTTGTATGTTTATAAGGATGACAGGGTGTAATCTCAGGTGTTCATACTGTGATACAACATATGCATATTATGAGGGGATAGAACTCTCAGAGGACGAGATCATGAACGAAGTCAGGCGTGCTGGTATAAGCCTTGTAGAGATTACTGGCGGTGAACCACTTCTTCAGAGAGAGGTCTATCATCTTATTAAAAGATTGCTCGATGAAGGCTATAAAGTATTAGTGGAGACGAATGGGTCAATGAGCATAAAGGAGATTGACAGAAGGGCGGTGATTATCCTTGATATTAAGACACCAGGAAGCGGTATGTGTGAAGAGATGGACCTTTCGAATCTTGATTATATAAAATTAGATGATGAGATAAAATTTGTGCTTACTAACAGGGATGATTATGAATGGGCCAGGGAATTTATATCAAGATATTCACTCGGGGAAAGATGCAGGGTTCTTTTTTCTCCTGCCTTTGGGATTCTGTATCCAGAGACCCTTTCGAAATGGGTGATTGAAGATAGACTCGATGTCAGGCTTAACCTGCAGCTTCACAAATATATCTTTGGTTCTGATAAAAGGGCGGTATGAGTTGACAGGCAATGCTTTAAATGATAAGATTTGGTCATGATACGAATTTTAATGATACTGCTGATATGTTTGTTTCTCCCTGTTATTGCAGGGGCAGATATCTATAGATATGTGGATGAAAATGGCATCGTCTGTTATACCAATACTCCATTTGTGGAAAAGGCCGAGAGGGTTATTAAGGAAAGTGCGGGGCAGAATCAGAAGAAAGTCAGTCAAACAGGAAACATGAAGATTGAAAGAGATAAAGATTACTATAAAGTTATATATGAAAAGGCTATAAAATATGATATAGACCCATCTCTGGTTAAGGCTATTATAAAAACCGAATCAAACTGGAATCAAAGGGCAGTTTCAAGAAAAGGGGCTATGGGTCTCATGCAGCTTATGCCTGCTACTGCGAGTGAGATGGCCCTGCGTGATCCATTTAACCCTGAAGAGAATATCGAGGGTGGTACGAGATATCTAAGATATTTACTTGAGAGATTTAACGGTGACCTTACCCTCGCACTTGCTGCATACAATGCAGGGCCAAAGACAATAGAAATATTTGGCACGATGCCTCCTATTACAGAGACACGGCAGTATGTAAATAAAGTTCTTTCCCTGTATAACGGCAGGATGACGCAAAAGAAAAAGCCAGAACCAATTTACAAGGTCATCCTCCAGGATGGCACAATTCTCTTCACAAATTCTCCCCTTTTCAAGACAGATATAACAAGGTTTTAGATGTCCTCTGATAGGGCCTTTCTTCAGGCAGAAATTCTGAAGTTAAAAAAACAAAAACGTGCCATTATACTCTCGCATAATTACCAGAGGGACGAGGTTCAGGATATTGCTGATTTTGTGGGCGATTCTCTTGAACTCTCGAGGACTGCTGCTACCATAGACTGTGATGTTATAGTGTTTGCAGGCGTTAATTTCATGGCAGAGAGCGCATCAATCCTTTCCCCTGATAAGATGGTTCTCCTTACAGAAATTGATGCGGTCTGTCCGATGGCAGATATGATCAGGGTGGATTCACCAAGGCCTGTAAGGAAGCACTTTCCTGGCTTTGACACCCCTCCCTCTTTTGTCTATCCACCAGAATTTACTCTGAGAGCTATAAAGAATAGATATCCTAAGGTCCCTGTTGTTACATATGTGAATACAACGGCTGATGTGAAGGCTGAAAGTGACATCTGCTGTACATCAGCGAATGTTGTTAAGGTCATTGAGTCATTGCCTGATGAAAGGGTGATATGCATACCAGACAAAAATCTTGCACTCTGGGCAGCAAGGAATACGAAAAAAGAGGTTATTGCATGGGACGGCTTCTGCCATGTGCATGAGAGGGTGACACCAGAGGATGTAAAGAAGGCACGCACAGAACGTCCAGAGGCTCTTTTGATGGCACATCCAGAATGCAGGCTTGAGATCCTTTTGATGGCAGACCATGTGACAAGTACATCAGGGATGCTGAGGTTTGCTAATTCATCTTCAGCAAAGGAGTTTATAGTTGGCACAGAGATTGGACTGTTATACAGGCTTAGAAAGGAAAACTCTGATAAGGTTTTCTATCCATTAAGAAAAGATATGATATGCCCGAATATGAAAAAGACTACCCTGAAAAGCGTGTTTAGGGCTTTGAAAGAAAATAACTACTTAATCAAAGTCCCTGAAGAGATAAGAGTCCCTGCCAAGAAGGCACTGGACAGGATGCTGGAGATAAAATGAGACTTTTATGAACCAGCTTGAACAAAAAATTATTGAAAAAATCCAGAGAGAAGGTCCTATTATCTTTGAAACCTTTATGGAGATGGCGCTTTATGAACCAGGACTTGGGTATTACACATCCGATAAAACAGGGATAGGAAGGGCAGGGGACTACTATACAAGCCCGCATCTTCATCCTGCATTTGGCG
>JACRGU010000006.1 GCA_016212245.1 Nitrospirota bacterium | reverse complement strand
TTAGATAATTTTCAAGCACTTGTTGTTCAGTCCAACCCTCCGCGAAAAGTCCTAAAATGAATTCCACTGATAACCTTGTCCCTTTTACCACTGGTTTGCCTAACAAAATCTCTGGGTCTGAATGTATGAACTTCCTCCAGTAAATATCCATCTAACACCTCCTGAAATAACGTTTTCATACCATAAAATAACACGGGCTGGAATTTACGCTAACTACTTCATAGACGAAATATTTCGCTTTTTATCCCAAAATGGGAGTATAGACGAAGTATTTCGTTTATTTTTCCGCTGGCTGAAAAGCCAGAGAACCCTTCCTGTTGACAGTTTTTGTCACATATCACCCCCTTCTTTATAGATTCAGACTGTCTAATGGGCTTTTTATTCGGCCTATGCTCTGTGTGCTTACATGGGTATAAACCCCGCTGCAAATAGCGGCGGGGTAAATCTCGGTTGTTTTGCTGTGAGCATGGCCTAACAGTTCTTGTATGTATCTCAGATCAGTGCCTCCTTCAAGCAAGTGGGTTGTAAAACTATGTTGCAAACTGTGAACTGTAATGCATGATGCGTGATGAGCTTTTTGAGATTGCTTCGTCCCGATGGTTTCGGGACTCGCAATGACAAGAGGGAAGGGATGCCATCTGCGGCCTTCGATTGTCCTGACCTTCTCTACCCACAAAGGGTCGTAAGGAAAGGCTACCGCAATCCTGCCTGAGCTATCCTTGTCCAGCACTATAACATCAGTGCTGGGTTTGCTAACAGTCACCCCACAACTATTCCCCCTCGTGGAAAAATTCTATCAATTTATATACCCCTTGTCAGTCTGACAGGTACATCCTGAGCCATCGATCTTAAACAGCATCTATATTCGGGTTAAACCAATAACAGCTTCATTGGCTGGAGGGTTCTGTTAAATGGGTTAAACACCAGACCAAGAATCTCAAGGGTAACCACCCCTAATAGGGCTTCATCATATTCTTCACCCAGTATTACAGGCGTATGCCCTTCCCCCTGCGGTAAAATTATATAACATTCAGATACATCTCGTTTAATGGCAGTACCATCTGCAAGTCTGAAGTCCAGCGTCCTTTTAGGTTTTAATCCAATAGCCTTCCATACATTCAATGGCAGCAAGGAATAAGTGGCTCCGCTGTCAATTAAAAATTCTACGTTTTGCCTTCCCAATGGGCCTTCTACTTCACCTTGTATATATGTTATACCCATTCCTCTACCCTATACTGCATAAAAATAAAAGGGATAACCTTTAGAGGCTATACTTTCTTTGCATTCTAAAGAAATCATATAGTAAGGGTTTTTCCCTGTCAAGAGGGAATCCTCAATCTGGTTAAGACATCACCACCAGGGAGGAAGTATTATGATATACTTTGCTATGGTAAGGAGGCTTGGAATATAGTTCATAATAAAAAAGATGGTTATGCCTTCAAAAAAAGATTTTCTGCAGTTTATAAAGAACGGGTGCGTTCCGCCACTTTATGTAGAGATACCGTACTCTCTCCCTTATTTGATTTATGAATCATTGGCCTCTACAAACAGCTTCCTCCTTGAAAGCATAAAAGGCCCAGAAAAAATTGCGCGATTCTCTTTTATAGGATTTGATCCCTGCTTGATATTCAAAATAAAAAACGGAGTTATATCACTCATCAGTCGTCGCTCGTCATTCGTCACTCAGTTTTTTGGTAGGCCACTTAATATACTAAAAGAACTCGTTAGGGCTTACAGACAAAAGCCTTTTGAATATCTTCCTCCCTTTCAGGGAGGTGCTGTGGGAATTCTGAGTTACGATTTTGTCCAGTATCTTGAACGACTGCCGAAGAATGCTGTTGATGACCTTAATCTGCCTGATGCACACTTTTTAATGATAGATAAACTAATTACTATTGACCATCTATATAAAAAGTGCTGGATCATAGTATGCCCCGGTGCAGGGGATACAATAGAAAGGGAAGGGGAGAGGGTAGATTGGTCAGAAAGATACGATGAAGCAGAATATGAGATCAATGAAATACTGTCATTAGTCATTGGTCATCAGTCATCTCAGTCATCAGTCATTAGTCATCAGTCATCAGTGAAAACCAATGACCAAATAGAAATCATCTATGAAATGAAAAGAAATGATTACATGGATATTGTTAAAAGGGCTAAGGAATATATAGCAGCAGGAGATATATTTCAGGCAAACCTATCTCAGAGGGTTTCAGCACATATCGGAGATATAAGTCCATGGAGCCTCTACAGGATACTGAGCTCTATAAACCCATCTCCATTTGCAGCATTTATGGATCTTGGAGATTACCAGATAGTAAGCTCTTCGCCTGAAAGACTTTTAAGGGTTAAAGATGGAATTATTGAGACAAGGCCTATCGCAGGCACAAGGCCGAGAGGCAAAGATACTAATGAAGATGAACTGATGCGCTCGGAGCTACTCTTAAATGAGAAGGAGAGGGCAGAACATATTATGCTGATAGACCTTGAGAGGAACGACCTCGGAAGGGTTTCAGATTATGGTACAGTTCGGGTTGATGAACTTATGATTACAGAAGACTATTCACATGTAATACATATAGTATCTAATGTAAAAGGTAAACTTGTAGATGGGAAAGACTGTTTCGATGCAATAAAGGCTGCATTCCCTGGAGGCACTATAACAGGTGTTCCAAAGGTAAGGTGCATGGAGATTATAGATGAACTCGAACCAGTCAGACGAGGACCTTATACTGGTTCGATAGGCTATATTAGTTTCTCAGGAAACATGGATTTGAATATAGTAATCAGGACATTTGTTATAAAAGAGGGGATGGCTTATGTTCAGGTTGGTGCAGGCATTGTTGCTGACTCAGACCCTGAGAGAGAATATTACGAAACCCTCAAAAAAGCAGAGGCGCTGATAAGGACATTAGAGAGGGTAAAGTGATCAGGCATTCACACCACAGCATTTTTTATATTTCTTTCCGCTTCCGCATGGACATGGTTCGTTCCTGCCTACTTTTTTACCCCGCCTTACTGTTTGAACCGCAGATGTGCCTTCATCCCTGTTATAATTTAATTTCATCTGCCTTACGGGTTCTCTTATAATAGCTTCCTGTTTTTGAACCTGTATCTTAAAGAGTCTGCTGAGGACCTCGGTGGATATCCTGCCTGTCATCTCCGCAAACATATCAAACGCCTCTCTTTTGTATTCCACGAGTGGGTCCCTCTGGCCATAGCCCCTGAGCCCAATACCTTCCTTCAGGTGGTCCATAGCGAGCAGGTGGTCTTTCCATTGTGTGTCAACGATCTGCAGTAAAAGCATCTTTTCGAGATATCTCATCATCTCACTACTGATCTCTGATTCCTTCTTTTCGTATGCGTTTTTTATTTCTGAAATTAATGTCTCCCTTAATGAATTCAGATTCAAGGGTGTAACATTAGGCCCAATAGAGAATATTCCGTAGATTGCACCTCTGAGCCCTTCCATATCCCATTCTTCTATGTGTTTTTCTTCAGGGCAATAAATACTGAGCACCTCATCAACAGTCTCATCTATCATGCTGTAGATGCGATCCTTGAGATTTTCACCCTCGAGTATCTCTCTTCTGAAGAAATATATTTCTGTTCTCTGCTTATTCATTACATCATCATACTCAAGGAGGTGTTTTCTTATATCGAAGTTATGTGCCTCAACACGCTTCTGTGCGTTCTCTATAGCCTTTGTCACCATCTTATTTTCTATGGGCATATCTTCATCCATGCCGAGTTTGCCCATAAGTCCTGATATCCTGTCAGAACCAAATATCCGCATAAGATCGTCTTCAAGTGATAGATAAAATCTCGATGAACCAGGGTCGCCCTGCCTTCCTGAACGACCCCTTAACTGATTATCTATTCTCCTTGCTTCGTGCCTCTCTGTGCCGAGTATATGGACCCCACCGAGAGATACCACCTTTTCCCTGTCTTTCTTACATATCTCTTCTTCAGCCTTTGAGAGTGTTTGTTTCCAATCATCTTCTGTATAATCCTTTTTGTCCCTTAAAACTTCTCTGGCAAGCCCTTCAGGATTGCCTCCGAGTATTATATCCGTTCCTCTACCTGCCATATTGGTTGCTATTGTAACAGCACCACTTCTTCCTGCTTGGGCAATTATCTCTGCCTCTCTCTCATGGTATTTTGCATTCAGGACAGAGTGTGGGATGCCTTTTTTCTTCAAGAGATGGCTTAATATTTCTGACTTTTCTATCGAGATAGTTCCGACAAGGACAGGCTGGCCCTTTTTGTGAAGTTCTTCTATCTCTCTTATGACAGCATTAAATTTTCCTCTTTCTGTCTTATAAATCACATCGGGATGATCTGCCCTTATCATAGGTTCATTCGTAGGTATAATGACTACCTCGAGGTTATATATCTTTGCGAACTCCTCTGCCTCTGTATCAGCTGTTCCTGTCATGCCTGCAAGTTTTTTGTACATCCTGAAGTAGTTCTGAAATGTAATGGTTGCGAGGGTCTGATTTTCGCTCTCTATCCTGACACCCTCTTTTGCCTCTATAGCCTGATGAAGCCCATCCGACCATCGCCTCCCTGGCATGAGCCTGCCTGTAAATTCATCCACAATAATTACCTCGCCATCTTTGATAACATAGTCAACATCCCTCTTGAAAAGTGTGTGCGCCTTGAGTGCTTGAAGGACATGATGTACAAGTTCGATATTCGATGGGTCATAAAGATTGCCTGCACCGAGCAATCTTTCTACCTTTATATTGCCTTCTTCTGTAAGGATAGCTGTCCTTGCCTTTTCATCAACCGTATAATCAGCATCTCTTTGAAGCCTTGGAATAATCTTGTCTATCTTGTAATACTTGTCTGTGGATTCTTCTGAGGGGCCTGATATGATGAGAGGTGTCCTTGCCTCGTCTATAAGGATACTGTCCACCTCATCCACTATTGCATAATTTAATTCCCTCTGGCAGTATTCAGATACATCATATTTCATATTATCCCTGAGATAGTCGAAGCCGAACTCATTATTGGTCCCGTAAGTTATGTCTGCTAAATAGGCATCTTTTCTTGAGCATGGCCTGAGAAAGTCTAAGCGTTTATCTGTAGAGAAATATGATGGGTCGTATATAAAAGAGCTATCATGCTGTATCACCCCTACTGTGAGACCGAGAAAGTTATATATTGGGCCCATCCATTGAGTGTCTCTTTTTGCAAGGTAGTCATTAACAGTAATAACATGGACACCTCTACCCTCGAGTGCATTTAAATAAACGGGTAGGGTGGCAACGAGTGTCTTACCTTCACCTGTTTTCATCTCTGCAATCTTACCCTCATGAAGCACAATGCCACCAAGTATCTGGACATCGAAATGTCTCATCCTGAGTCTCCGCCTGGATACCTCACGCACTACTGCAAAGACCTCAAAGAGTATGTCATCAATGGTCTCACCTGCCTCGAGTCTTCTCTTAAATTCTTCAGTCTTATCCCTGAGCTGTGTGTCTGAAAGACCGGCTATATGCGCCTCCAGGGAGTTTGTATGTTCGACAATAGGCCAGAGCCTTTTTAGCTCACGCTCATTCTTAGTACCGAATACCTTTTTCAGGAGTATCCCAACCATAATCTATAATAGAACTAAGGGTTCTAATATTTCAAGGAAGTGAAGGGATTCTTCAGGACAACGTCAAAGTTCCTTTTTTCGTCATTCCTGCGTAAGCAGGAATCCAAGATCTGTTGATGAGACTGGATTCCCACTTTCGTGGGAATGACATAAAGACATCTCAGATACAATTTTATGACGAGGTACTGAGGGATCCTTGTAAGAGATAAATAATTAATGTTAAATTTCAATATGTCCAAGATTGTTTATATCCATACTTTCGGGTGTCAGATGAATGTCCACGACTCCGAGAAGATGCTTGGCGTTCTCCAGAAAGAGGGATATTCCTCAACCGATGATCCATGCAAGGCTGATTTGATTATATTCAATACTTGCAGTATAAGGCAGAAGGCTGAGCAGAAATTTTACACACAGTTGGGAAGAACGAAATTTTTAAAGAAAAAGAAGCCCGAGATGAAGATAGCTGTTGCTGGTTGTATAGCACAACATGAAGGGGAAAATATCTTTAAAAAGGCACTGTATGTAGATTTTGTATTTGGTCCGCAGAATATACATATGCTTAGAGATCTCGTATCAGAAAGGACTGCGTCTATTGCCATTGAAGATAATCATGAGATAGCAGTAACAGATCTTCCAGTAAAAAGAGGAGATGGGGTAAAGGCATGGGTTACGATAATGTATGGCTGCAATAATTTCTGTAGTTACTGTATAGTTCCTTATACGAGGGGCAGAGAAAGGTCAAGGCCGACTGAGAATATCTATTCTGAGGTAGCAGAACTTGCTGAAGTTGGCTATAAGGAGATAACCCTTCTCGGACAGAATGTTAATTCTTACAGTAGTGATACAGATTTTCCTGGACTTTTAAAAAAACTTGATAGGGTAGGGGGGATAGAGAGAATAAGGTTTGTCACCTCTCACCCCAAAGACCTATCGGATGAGCTTATAGCTGCGATGTCCGACCTACCTAAGGTATGTGAGCATATTCACCTTCCAATGCAATCAGGCTCAAGCAATATATTAAGACTTATGAACAGAGGGTATACATATGAAGAATATATAAGAAAGGTCATGAGGCTGAGGGCGAAGGTCCCAGGCATTTCAATAACCTCTGATATAATAGCTGGTTTCCCAGGAGAGACAGAAGATGACCATCTGCTTACAATAAAGGCACTGAAAGAGATAGAATTTGACGGGATATTTGCCTTCAAATTTTCTCCAAGGCCAGGCACAATGGCTGCTGCAATGGTGGGTCATCTGATAGAGGTGATTAAATCTGAGCGACTCAGTGAGATATTGAAGGTGCAGGATGGAATAACAACCAGAAAAAATAGGTCGCTTGAGGGCACCATACAAGAAATAATCATAGAGGGAGACGGCGAGACTGACAAAGAGAAACTTACTGGAAGGACAAGGACCAACAAGATAGTTAATATTCCAAAGATTAATCCTGAAACAAGTTCAGGACAAAAAGGCGCCATAATAAATGTCGAAATAACAAAGGGAAGACCACATTCGCTTGAAGGAAGACCTGTTGAAAAATGAAACATTCATAAGCAGTTGCTCACAAAGGAGGATTGAAAATATATCACCCTCCCATTATTCCCCTCCCGTCAAGGGAGAGGAAGGGATTTGGTGACTCTCATCAATAGAAAAGAGATTCCTAATAAGCAGCCCTCTCCCGCAAGGGGAGAGGGGTAGGGTGAGGGGTAATTTCAAATGAAAGTCTCAATCCTCACACTCGGCTGCAGGGTAAACCAATCAGAAAGCGCTATTATAGAGGGCAACCTTAGTAAACTTGGATGGTCTATTGTGGGGCTATCCGAACATCCTGATTACTGTATTGTAAATACATGTACTGTAACAGCAAAAAGTGATTACCAGTCAAGACAGCTCATAAGAAGGGCTGTCAGGGCAGGTGCTAAGGTCATAGTAACTGGCTGCTACGCACAGCTGAGGCCTGATGATATAACAAATATTGAAGGCGTTATTAGTATTGTTAATAATAATAAAAAATTAAGTATTATTAATATGTTATCAAACAATACAGCAAGTATTACTTTCAGTTATAGTTGTAACTCCCGACCTTATCTTAAGATACAAAATGGGTGTAATTTTAAATGTACCTACTGTGCGGTTCCAATGGCACGGGGAAGGTCAAGAAGTCTGGAAGTTTCTGAAGTAGTCAGACAGGCTAAAGAGATCGAGGCTACTGGCTACAATGAGATCGTCCTTACAGGTATCCACCTCGGCTCTTATGGACATGATCTAAAACCTAAGACTAAGCTTTCAAAACTTCTGAAGACTCTCTTAAAAGAAACAAAAATTCCGAGGATAAGATTGAGCTCTATAGAGATTACAGAGGTGGATGATGAATTCATAGAGCTACTTCGAGAGCAAAGGATATGTAAACATATACACCTCCCGCTTCAAAGTGGAGACAACACTATCCTGAGACTCATGAACAGAATGTATACCTCTGAAGATTATGCATCTACTGCAGAAGATATAATAAAGAAGGTACCTGATATTGCTATTGGCACAGATGTTATTGTAGGGTTCCCAGGAGAAGGCAATATAGAGTTCTTAAATACGAAAAGACTACTCAATTCTCTACCGATAGCCTATATGCATATATTTCCTTTTTCGCCAAGACCGGATACTATCGCCTCTAAAATGAGTAACCAGAACACTTCAGCCATAAGGAAAGAGCGGTTTAATGAGCTGAAGGCTTTAAATGTCAAGAAGAAGATGGCTTACATGCTATTACAAATAAATAAAACCCTCGATGTTATTATAGAAGAGCAGGGCATAGATAATATTTCGATCGGCACATCGAGTAATTACCTTAAGGTAAAGATACTTTCAAATGGGTGTCCTAAAGGAGCCCTTGTCAGAGTAAGGGCCTCAGAGATAGAAGGGAATTTACTCAAAGGAGACCTGATAGAGAAGCTGTAACATGTTGGTTTTATGTAATTTTTTGTCTGCCTAAATCCTACTCATAGTTGTCAGAACCTACAATTTCCAAAAGGGGGCATAAATTTAAACACACTTCATAACAGCTTACTAACATTCTCTGTTCATATGTTATGTCTGATAAGATATATTATGTAAAATTATATGAGCAGTTACCAAAAGACAATATATCTCAAGTCTTTAAAAATTAAGGGCTCTCATGAATTCTATGGCAGACCTTTTAGACCTTACCCTTCCCTCAAATTGGGCCTTCTTTAACTCAACTATAATCCTCCCAAGTTTTGGTCCGGTTTTCACTTCTGTAATACTGATAATCTCTTCAGAGCTCAAAAGCCCCTTCCTCCATACTTTCTTAAACCTCTCATAGTCTCTGAACAGGCCTAATTTGCCTTTTATAATCAGGATGTCCATTGCTGCCTCTTTTGAGATCAAAAATACATCGAATAGATTACTTCCCCCCTTTCTGAATTCCTTAATACCCTTATGGGCTAGCTCTATCCGCTTCCTTATGGCATTACTCATCTTAATCTTTAGGACTTTTGTGACAGCAACAGGAT
>JACRGU010000046.1 GCA_016212245.1 Nitrospirota bacterium | reverse complement strand
GAAGTCTGTCCCCCTTACACCTGCTACTGCCGTAGGGGTATGGACTTCAAAGCGGTTGGCCTCACCAAAGGTCGCTATACGCTTTGCAATCTTCTCAGGAACAATAGCCTGCACCTTGCCCCTTGAGAGTTTTAATACCCCACTGCTCTTTTCCTCTTCAAACATGTATTCACTTATCTCAACCCTCGTATTCTCTGCAACCCTCAGGATGTTGTCATTTATAAAGGTAATCTCAGCCCTTGATCTGCTTTTGGCCCTTATAATGTCGCTTACAAAGACAGTGTCGCCTAACTTTACAGGTATAGCCCTAATGGCAGGAGGACGTAAGACATCACACTTCCCTTCTACATATGTGAATTTGCCAGCAGGCCCTGCAAGGGCAATGGCAGGAAGAAATAAAAATAATAATAGAAGACTGCATAGAATAAGCTGAAAGCTCGAGGCTGAAGGTTCAAGGTTTAGTTTTAAAGACCGTCTATTCATGGCAAACTCTACCTCCTTGCTCTTTGCTCTCCCCCCTCCCTTACCCTCCCCCTCAAGGGGGGAGGGGTGGGTGGGGGTGGTCTTAGCTCAGTTAAAACCTATACTCAATCCCTGCACTGTAAATGTTTCTCTCATAGTCATACACTGCAATATTTGAGTCATCCCTGATATGGGCATACTGGATAATAAAATTCGCCCCTTTATAGAATTCATAAGAGAGCACCCCTGAGGCAGTGTATGTCTTGTCTCTCCTTTTGGTAGGAGTATCAGGAAATCCAGTAGGAGCACCGGGCCCAGTAAATGTATTAACGCTTTTATAATCCTGGTGGAATACCTCACCTGTCACATTTATCTTGAGATACTCTTTCAGGGGAATAAGTATGTTAATACTTCCTTTATTACCTGAATAGTCCCAGTTTTCCCCATTCGTATCTTCCTTTGAGATCTCATACTTGAGATTTAAAAAACCCTTACCCTCTAAGAAGAGATAAATATAGGCGACCGAGGCACTAAAGACATTGGCATCCCTGTCTTCAGCTACATCTGTTGGTGCCAGTAAAAAGTCCTTTTTATTATATCCGAGGGAGAACTGACCGATATAGTTTGGGCCTAATGCAATACTCAATGTTGGGCTTGCTGAGATTCCACTCATGTACTCTTTGCTATTTACCCATGTATGATTGTAACTTAAGAGAAGATTCAGGGATGCATCCTTAAAATTATAACCTGGGGCAACAGCGATAGTATGGCTTATAACATCGTGGGTTTCGAGTCTACGATGGGTATTTGTATAGAGGGAATATTGTGCGTTTAATCCCCATGGGCCTGTGAGCTGTGGAACATATGCAGCACTGAAGGTAGCAACCATAGCATGGTCTTCCCCGGATGGAATATCTGGTGTTGCTGTGGTATATCTTGATATCACATTGTCGTCATACTGGTAGGTAAGGCCAACGCTGAATCTCCATACCTTCTCCATCAACTCTAATCTTTTAGTAATCGCCTCTTCATACTGTCTGGCAAAGGCAGCTAAATCAGTATTGGGGTCAACAATTACGACTGCCTTAAAACTCTCTTTAGCCTCGGCAAGTCTCCTCTCTTTTAGATAGGCATTACCTATCTGGAAGTCTGCTGCCTGTGTATAGGTCTTATCTATCTCCTTTGATCTTTCGAATGCCTTTATAGCCTCGAGATTTTTATTTTCTTTTAAAAGAATGAGTCCTTTTAAAAAGGCTGTCTGGGCTGGCTTTATGTCTTCCTTTTCAGCAACATTTAGCCATTCCTTTGCCTCCTTGAGTTCATTAAGGTTGTATAACATTTCTATCAGCTCGATAACAGCCTCTTTAATCTTTGGCTTCAGTGTAACAGCATCCCTGAAATTTGTAGCAGCCTCTTTGTAATTCAGAAGCTGCTTATAAGTAAGACCTAAATAAAAGGCTGCCAGCGATGAGCTGGGGTCTTCTTTACGGGCCTCAATAAGACTCTCAAGGGCCTCCTCGAAGTTTTCCTCTTTGTAGTCTTCTATTCCTTTTAAGAGATTGGTTGTTTGAGAAAAGGCAGGATAACAGGGAAAGACTAAAAATAAAACCAACAGGAAAAGAGAAGATAAAACTTTCATTATAGCCTCCATTACCTCTAAGTTCTAAATATTATAAGGAAGCATCTAAAATTTAGGCTTGAAGTGTAAAACTGAGAAATGCCCTGGGAGCGGACATTTCTCATTAGATACTTCCGTATTTTGTGAGAATTGTAACAGCAAAATTCCTGAAAATCAAGGTAAGTTTTCACATTCTAAAACTCTGCGGGTTCACTATTATATGTCTGCCTCTTATATTTATTAGCTGATAGGAGACAAGTGTTTTCATAGCCTTTGTGACTGCCTCCCTCGATGCCCCTATCTGGTGCGCAATCTCTTTGTGTGTAGGACGCCTTATGACCACAGAGCCGTCTTTCAGCCTTTGTCCCTCCTCCTTTGATAGATTCATTAGCATCCTGGCCACCCTTCCATATACATCAAGAAATGCGAGAGTCTCTATCTTTTCATCAGTCTTTCTCAGGCGTTGTCCCATGACAGAGAGAAGGTTAATAGCTATAGCAGGATTTTCATTGAGAATCTTTAAAAAGGTCTCCCTATTCAGAACCAGAAGATTTGAGTCTGTTATCGCTGTTACTGTGGCTGAGCGAGGTCTTTTATCAAAAAAACTTAACTCTCCAAAGAAATCGCCTTCCTTAAGTACATCGAGAACTATTTCTTTACCATCCTCGCTTAACAGGGATACCTTTACCTTGCCTGAGATGACCACATAAAGGTCGAAGCTCTTATCATTTTGATGGAGGATAACAGAGTCCTTTGGTGCAAACCTTTTTTGACATCTATGAGTAATAATATTGAGTTGCCGGGAATTCAGGCTGGAAAATAAAGTGACCTGCCTCAGATGTGACTCAAAAACTTTTCTCCCCACACTCAACCTTTCTTCACACCCTCCCGTGCAATCGCAATCTTGCCTGTCCTCACAAACTCTTTTATTCCCATTGGCTTGAGTAGCTCGACAATCGCCTCTATCTTCTTTTCGTCACCTGTAACCTCTATTGTATAAGTCTTCTGGCCTGAATCCACAACCCTTCCCCTGAATATCTCTGCAAGCCTGAGAACCTCAGCCTTGTCTTCCTGTTTGGGTGCGACCTTTATCAGCACCATCTCACGCTCGACATGGTCAAGCTCAGTCATGTCAACTACCTTAATCACATCTATGAGTTTGTTAAGCTGTTTTGTTATCTGCTCTATTATCTGGTCATCACCACTCGTAACTATAGTCATGATGGATATCTGCGGGTCTATCGTCTCTCCGACAGAGAGGCTCTCAATGTTATACCCCCTGCCGCTGAAGAGGCTTGATATCCTCGAAAGAACACCAAATTTGTTTTCAACTAAAAGTGAGATTGTGTGTCTCATCTCGCTCCTCTAAAATGAATACTCCCTGCAGCAAGCTGCAAGGTATCTATAATTATCTCCCCTCCCTTGATGGGAGGGGATGAGGGGGAGGGACTCATTAGGAATTTCATTTACTTCACTGCCTTCAGCTTCTTTTCAGGCTTATCTTTATGTTCTTCAAACAACATCTGGTCTATTGCTGCACCTGCAGGCACCATTGGATAGACCTTTTCCTTCCAGTCAACAATGAAGTCCATAAAGACCGTCTTCTTTATCTTGAATGCCTCCTTCAACACAGGCTCAACCTCACTCGATTTTGTTGCCCTGAAGCCAACTGCTCCGTAAGCCTCTGCTACCTTAACAAAATCAGGGACAATATCACTATGAAGATGACTGTATGAATACCTCTCATTAAAGAAAAGCTCCTGCCACTGCCTTACCATGCCAAGATAGTGATTGTTAAGTATAGCAACCTTCACAGGCAGCTTATGCAAAACAGCGGTTGCAAGCTCCTGGATATTCATCAGTATGCTTCCATCACCTGCTATATCAATCACAAGCTTATTCGGATGTGCAAGCTGTGCACCGATTGCAGCAGGGAAACCGTACCCCATTGTCCCGAGACCCCCTGATGTGAGAAGTGTTCTCGGTCTATCGAATTTATAGAACTGTGCAGTCCACATCTGATTCTGGCCTACCTCGGTTGTGATGATTGCATCTCCTTTTGTAAGTTCATAAATCTTCTCAACAACAAACTGTGGCTTAATCACCTCATCGCTGTAAGTGTAAGACAGTGGCCTTTCATGCCTCCATGTATATATCTGCCTGAGCCATGCCTTGCGAACCTCGCCCCATTGCTCTTTTATATCTTCCTTCAATACCTTATTTAAGACAGTAAGAACCCTTTTCACATCACCTACTATCGGAATATCCACACGCACATTTTTTCTTATAGATGTTGGATCAATATCTATATGAATTATTTTTGCATGTGGTGCAAAGGCATCTATTCTACCTGTTACCCTGTCATCAAATCGCATCCCGATCGCAATTAACAGGTCAGACTCCTGTATCGCCTTATTGGCATAGTATGTGCCATGCATACCGGGCATACCGAGGGAAAGCTCATGAGCTCCAGGGAAAGAACCGAGTCCCATCAAGGTCATTGTCACAGGTATTTCTGTGTGCTCGGCAAGTTCTCTGAGTTCTTTTGAACCGTTAGAGAGTATCACACCACCGCCAGCAATAATAACTGCCTTCTTTGACTTTGCAATCAGATGTGCTGCCTGAGTTATCATCCACTTATTGCCTTCATAAGTTGGGTTATAGCTCCTGATCTTTATTTCTGGCCATGTGAATTCTGCCTTTGATGCTGTTACATCCTTTGGAAGGTCTATAAGCACAGGTCCTGGACGGCCTGACATTGCAATATGGAATGCCTCTTTTACAATCCTCGACAGGTCTTTCACATCCTTTACGAGGTAATTATATTTTGTACATGGTCTTGAGATGCCGACTATGTCAGCCTCCTGGAATGCGTCATTGCCTATAAGAGGCGTTGATACCTGGCCTGAAAAAACAACTACAGGTATAGAGTCCATAAACGCGGTAGCGATCCCTGTTACTGTGTTTGTTGCACCAGGACCAGATGTTACAAGCACAACCCCTACCTTCCCTGTTGACCTTGCATAGCCATCTGATGCATGTACCGCACCCTGCTCGTGTCTTGTGAGGATTAACTGGATATCTTTATTGTCATACAAGAGATCAAAGATGCTAAGGACAACACCACCTGGATAACCGAATATGTACCTTACACCCTCTTTTTTCAGACATTCAATAAATATCTCTGCGCCTGTGATCTTCATAAGCCCCTATGTTCCTTTAAAGTTTGATCATTTTAGCATAAAATGACCCCAGAGGGAATTTTTATTGTTATTTCATCACAGCTCCGTCTCCTGCAGAACTAACCATCCTAGCATACCTTGAAAGATAGCCCTTTGTTATCTTGGGCTTTGGAGGCCTCCATTTATTCAACCTCTCTTTAATCTCTTTATCCGAAAGTATCAGATCAATTCTCCTCTTTGGTATATCTATCTTTATCCTGTCACCGTCTTTGATTATCGCTATAGGCCCGCCTTCCATTGCCTCTGGAGATATATGGCCTATACATGGCCCCCTCGTGCCTCCTGAAAACCTTCCGTCTGTAATAAGGGCGACTGATCCGCTCAGGCCCATCCCTGCTATGGTTGCAGTAGATGACAGCATCTCCCTCATACCTGGCCCGCCTTTTGGCCCCTCATATCTGATAACAATAACATCCATATGATTTATCTTACCAGTGAGGATTGCCTTCATCGCATCCTCTTCTGAGTCAAATACCCTCGCTACACCTTCAAACTTCATCACATCCTTAGTTACAGCAGACTGTTTAACAACAGCACCGTCAGGTGCGAGGTTCCCATGGAGTATTGCAATCCCCCCCTCTTTACGGTGGGCCTTACTGAGTGGCCTTATAACATCTTCATCCGTAATCTCTGCTGAGTCTGCTATTGAATGTATGCCCTTACCGCTTACGGTGATATTATCGTTTATCCTGTCTCTGAGCCTCTTAAAAACTCCAGGCATCCCTCCTGCATGATCAAGGTCTTCGAGGTAGTTTTTGCCTCCTGGAAGCATGTCACAGATATGCGGTGTAATCCTGCTCAATTTATCAAAGGTCTCAAGTGGAAGCTCAACACCTGCATCGTGGGCTATTGCAGGAATATGAAGAACAGTGTTTGTTGAACCACCTAATGCAAGGTCAACCATTATTGCATTTTCAAATGCCTTTCTCGTCATTATCTTTCTCGGTGTTATATTTTTCCTTATTAACTCAACAATGAGTTCTCCGCTTGCAAAGGCAATCCTTCTTTTATCAGCAGACACAGCAAGTGAAGTGGCACATTTTGGGAGGCTCATGCCCAGCGCCTCTGTAACACATGCCATTGTATTTGCAGTGTACATACCCTGACATGAACCAGCACCAGGACAGGCACACAGCTCGAGTGCTTCAAGTTCATCATCTGTTATTAAACCCCTCTTGTATTTCCCGATTGCCTCGAATGTATCATTAACAAGTGATAATCTCTTTCCCTTCAGATGTCCTGAAAGCATAGGACCGGCAGTAACAACTATAGAAGGGATATTAATCCTCGCAGCAGCCATAAGCATGCCAGGTGTAATTTTGTCACAGTTTGTAAGAAGCACAAGCCCATCAAATTGATGGGCCTCTGTAATTGTCTCTACCATATCCGCAATCAGTTCTCTCGAGGGAAGTGAATAATGCATACCTCTATGTCCCATTGCAATCCCATCGCAGATCCCGGGAATTCCAAAGAAAAAGGGGTATCCTCCACCTGTATGGATCCCTTTCTCTATGAATCTCTCAAGGTCTCTCATACCTATATGCCCCGGGATTATATCTGTAAAGCTGGTTGCTACACCGATAAAGGGTTTGCCCATCTCTGTCTTCGGAATACCTGTGGCATAAAGGAGTGCCCTGTGCGGTACACGCTCTAATCCTTCTTTGATAATCTTACTCCTCATAAAAATAATACCCCCTTTCTCCTGTCATTCCCGCGTAAGTGGGAATCCAGACGTCGTCCCTGCGAAGGCAGGGAACTATACAAAAGGAATTGGATTCCTGTTTTCACAGGAAACCCTGGATTCCTGCTTTCGCAGGAATGACTTAGTTGCAAAAAATTTATGAAAAAGTGCAATGTTTAAGTTTATTTTATATCAATTCGTTGAGTGACTCTTTTTATAATCTCTTATGAATTCTGCCATCCTGTCTTTCTTGAGAAGTTTCTGCTTCTGAATCTTTTTCCTTTCGATCTCTTCCTCTAGAGTGAGATAGCGTTTGCTGTCAATCTCTGCGAGAAGCCCCTCAAGATTTCTGTGTTCTTCCGTAAGCTTCTTGAACTCCTCATTTTCTTTTTTTAAGAGTTCAACAATCTCATGTTCTTTCAAGTCTCCCTCCTGTTTTTGTGAAAAATTATCACATTTCACAGATTTTCCTCAACTATCCTCCCTGCTAATCTATACGAATTTTCTATGCAATCATTAACACTGATCCCTCTGTATGCATTTCCTGTCAGATACAGACCCCTGTATTTTGAGAGTATTCCATCAATAGTCCTGAGCCTGTTACTGTGGCCCGGGGAATACTGCGGGATTGCCCTCTCATGTCTGTAAACCTTTGCAAAATCAGGCTGTGCCTTTATATCCATGATCTCCATCAGCTCATCCATGACTATATTTATTAGTTTGTTCTCATCATGCATTGCAAGTTCTGATGCCCTGACACCTCCGACCATGCTTCTCAGAAGCACATAACCCTCTGGAGCCCTGTTAGGGAATATGCTTGAATCCCACAGGGTTCCGAGGATCTTTCTCCTTTCTCTGTTGGGCACAAGAAAGCCAAATCCGTCGAGGGATTTCTGTATTTTTTCCTTCTTAAAACCGAGGCATATAACAGATAAAGATGGGTATGAGATTCCTGAAAGGATTGACGAAAGTCCTCTGTCAAAATCCCTCAGCATCTCAGAGGCTGCATAAGAAGGCGAAGCTATCACGAGAACCTCTGTTTCTACTCTAAGATTGTCAGAGAGATGGGCTATATAATTGTCTCCCTTCTTCTCGACAGATAAAACCTTTGCACCGAGCCTCACCCTATCGCCAAGAAAACCCTTGAGTGAGATGATTAAGGTCTCAATACCATCATAAAATGATGTAAGAACTCCACCAGGCCCTGGTCCTACCTTTTTCAACTTTATCATCGCTCTTATCAGGCTGCCGTAGTTCATTTCAAGCTCATGGATTCTCGGAAAACAGCTCTTCAGGCTCATGACTTCGGGGTCACCTGCATATATCCCTGATGCCATAGGGTCTATGAGTTTTTCATAAGCCTCTCTGCCCAATCTCCTCCTTGCAAAATCGGCTAATGTCTCATCATCCTTATTACCTTTAGGAACAAAAATCTCATATATAATCCTCAATCTGCCGAGAGGACTGATGAGGTTTGAAGTGAAAAAAGACAAAGGCGATTCAGGGAGCAGGTGGAGCTTTCCTTCTGAGTATATAAAACGCCTCCTCGAGGCATCATTGCTCCTTAAGGGTTTTAATAAAAGTTCTGCTGCAAGCTCGAGTGTCTTTGGTTTATTATCAAGAAAACCATTGACTCCACTTTCGCAGAGGAAACCATTTGCCTTATCAGTCCATATCTTGCCGCCTGCCCGTTTCTCAGACTCAAGGATAATGATGTCTAAAGAGGGCTCTCTTTCGAGAAGAAAGTAAGATAGAGAAAGACCAGAAATTCCTCCTCCGATGATAGTCAACCTCATTTTATATCCACCCTATTTCACTCACACCTTTCATCACCATGTCTTTCAATGCCTCAATAAAAAGTGGATGTATATTCAGAGATTCTGTCCGCCTTAGATTAATCCCAAGCCTGTCTGCCATTTTCTTGTATAATATATCTATTTCATACAGTGTCTCAATATGGTCTGAGACAAAACTTATTGGAACCACAAGAATGTTTCTGACACCCTTTCTGGCAAGCTCTTTCAGTTTCTCATCTGTTAATGGTTTAAGCCACTGAACCGGGCCACTCTTGGACTGATAGCTCAGATGCCATTTTATATCAATCTTTTTTGTGATCGCTTCAATTGTCCCCATAATCTGATTTACATAGGGGTCGCCTTCATCAATAAATTTTTGTGGAAGGCTATGAGCACTGAAAAGGACATGGATATCCCCCCCACCCTGCCCTCCCCCTCGCCCCCACCATATCCTCCCCCCACAAGCGGGGGAGGACAAAGGAGGGGGGGATTTTATTATAGGGGGGAGGGGTAGGGAGAGGGTGAATGATTCGATTCCTTTTTTTATGACATCAACGAGTGCTTCAATATAGAGTGGATGGTTAAACCAAGAGGTAATGTAGTGAACTGTGAACTGTGAACTGTGAACCGTTTCTCTGAGTTTTGAAAATGATGACCCAGATGTTGCAACAGAATACTGTGGATAAAGACTCAAGGCAATAAGTTTCTTAATCCCAGCATTATAAATTTCAGGAATTACCTCTTCTATTAATGGATGCCAGTATCGCATAGCAACATAAACCTTAAAAGAGAGTTCGGAGTTCGGAGTTCGGAGTTCGGAGTTTTTCGTTGAACGCTGAACGCTGAACGCTGAACGCTGATTCAGGGCCTCCTCCAGGTCCT
>JACRGU010000045.1 GCA_016212245.1 Nitrospirota bacterium | reverse complement strand
ATGAAATCTCTCCTGTATCACCCTGTATAGCACTACTGAAGAAAAACCTGAAGCTGAACACCCCATGCGAACAGGACAGGTATTTGTTAGATGTGACTCTACTTATTGTGCTTTCATGCATACCCAGTTCTGATGCCACATCTCTGAGGTTCAGGGGTTTAAGGTGCGGTATCCCCTTATCAAAAAAATCCCTCTGAAAATTTAATATACTTTCTGTGACCTTATATATGGTCCTGTTCCGCTGTTCGAGACTCTTGAGGAGCCAGACAGCAGATCTGAGCTTTTCATCAAGAAACTGCCTGTCCTCTTTCTGAAAGGTATTTTTCTGCTGGATGAGTTTTCTGTAATAGCTGCTGACTCTGAGCTTCGGGAGGCCATCATCATTCAGGATGATTTGATATCCATCTTCTGTCCTAATTACATATACATCAGGGATAACATAGTTTATATTAGCGCCAGAGAAATTTCTGCCAGGTTTTGGTTCAAGTCCCTCGATGATCTTTACAGCAGCCATGATATCTTGTATGGGTAAGTTATACTGCTGTGCAATCCGGGTATATTTTTTCTTTTCAAGTTCATTCATGTTATTAATAACTATTTTTTCTACAATGCTGCCCTGCAGGTTCAGTACATCGAGCTGCAAAAGAAGACATTCTCTGATATCCCGTGCACCGACTCCAGGAGGATCGAAACTCTGTATCAGTCTGAGTGCCTTCTCTGCTGTTTCCATGTCAGTCTGTGCTTCTATCATTATATCTTCTAAAGATGACCTGAGATAGCCATTCTCGTCTATATTGCCTATTATTGTTTCTCCTACCTGCCTTATATTCGCCGGCTCATTTGAGAGCCTCAGCTGCCATAAAAGATGGTCATAGAGATCCGGTTCCCTGGTGAGAAACTGGTCAAATAAAGGGGGAGTTACAGTTCCAGGTGTGAAATACCCGAGGTCTCTACCGTCGTATCCCCTTTCTTCAAAATAGTCATCCACTGTAAAATGCATAAGCTTTTCTAGCGGGGCCTCTGTGTCTTCCAGTTCGTCTTCGACTTCTATAGCCTCTCTTTCTTCATGCGTGAGATCTTCTGTAGCTATTTCATCAAGGGATTCTTCGAGGAATGGGTTTTCTATAAGTTCCTGGTTGAGCGCCTGGGAGAGTTCAAGCTGCGGCATTTGCAGCAATTTTATCGCCTGCTGAAGCTGAGGTGTGAGTATTAACTTTTGTGCTAATTTAAGTTCAAGCCGGCCTTCAAGAGGCATTAAAGTGTGAACTCCTTTCCGAGGTATGCATCCCTTACCCGCTGGTCTGCTATGAGTTTATCAGGTGTCCCCTCTTCGAATATCTTACCATTGCTGATAATATATGTCCTGTCTGTTATTGAAAGTGTATCTCTCACATTATGGTCTGTTATCAATATCCCGATGCCCTTGCCTTTAAGGTAGTTAAGCATCATTTTAAGCTCTATTATTCCAAGGGGATCTATGCCGGTAAAAGGCTCATCAAATAGTATAAATGTTGGGTTTATGGCAATAGCCCTTGCTATCTCAGTCCTCCTCCTCTCACCTCCGGAGAGCCCATAGCTATTCCTTTTTGAGAATTCCCTGAGGTTAAACTCCTGCAACAAGCGCTCTACATTGACCGCTATCTCTTCTTTGCTGAGCCCCTTTATTTCAAGCACTGCCCTGAGATTATCTTCAACCGTGAGTTTTCTGAATATGGACGGTTCCTGGGGCAGATAGTTTATTCCCATCATTGCTCTCCGGTACATCGGCAGCTGGGTTATATCTTCACTATCCAGGAGGATGCTTCCCTGTTCGGGCTTTATGATACCTACAATCATGTAAAAGGTAGTTGTCTTACCTGCACCATTAGGCCCGAGTAAGCCTACGATTTCACCAGTGGTGACGTAAAGGCTTAGATCTCTTACAACATGCTTTTTACCATAGGTTTTTGAAAGCCCTTTTGCCTGCAGGAGATGCATTTATTGTTCCTTTTTTTCTGTCAGAAAAACCTTGCTATTTTCGACAAAAAAACGATCATCATTCAGAAAGTAGGTCATCTTTGTGCCTGTGACTACATTTTTACCATCTACAACCCGTGGGTCGCCTGTAAATATAATCCTGTCTTCGTTAGCAAAGTATACCGCTTCGCTGGATGTTATGACACGGGTATCTTTAATTAATTTTACACTTCCTGTTGCCTCGATTTTTGTGATGTCTCCTGTATCTGCTTTATAATAGGCAAGCATCTTATCAGCATAAATGGTCATCTCGGTTGTCCTTGCAACAACATTTTTTTCAAAAAGGGCGGTATGTGCCTTGTTATCTGCTATTAGCGTCTCTGAAGTTACGATTATCGGGCCTTTTATCTGCTGAGCCTTTTCTGCAGAAGAGACATCTATTGATAGTATAACAAAGATAAAAAGACTACTTATAAAAAGTTGCTTTGACATCTTTCAGTATCCTCACCTTTTGTCCTGGATTTGTCTCCATACCTGTGCCTTCAACCTTGAAATTTTTCCCCTCAACAATTATCCCATCCTTTGTCTTAACCTTCCCGGAAGATGCCTCCCAATCAATGGATTCAGTCATTATTGTGTAGTCTTTTGATTCAGCCCTTAGCTTGCCTTTTGTAGTAAAGTTTCGGTTTGAAAGATTATATATACCATTATCAGTATAAAGTACCAGTCCATTTTTTTCCACTGCCATGATGATATTACTGAGGTTTGCCTTACTTTTGCTTTCTATAATATCTGCCTTTTCAGCAGTTAATGTCCAGATAATATTGCCATCCTTTTTCTGTACAATCCTGAGACCTTCAATAAATGAGTTATCTTTAAGATGTAAATCTCTCCTGAGTTCCCTATCATTTCTCAGCATCAGAGATAGCATAAAAAACAGGGTGAAAGAAAGTATGGCCATCAGAATCTTTTTCATAAAAAAATTTTATCACACAGGAAGAACTATGTAAAGGCAAATGGTATGTCAGTCTCTATTTCAGACTGGTGTATAAGGCATCACGCATAATCTCAACTGGTGGTTTTTTGCCTGTCCAGAGCTCAGATGCAAGTGCACCCTGATAGAGAAGCATGCCCAGACCATTTAGGGTAGCACACCCTTTTTTTGAGGCTTCTTCAAGGAACCGTGTCTTTTTATAGATGAGATCGCAAACAGCCTGATCTGGGTTAAGAAGAGCTGTATCAAAAGGTAATGGGTCTTCTTCTTTTATTCCTAAAGGTGTAGCGTTGATTATTAAATGGAACCTGTCAGTGCTGACAATATCTTCAACAGTTGATACATTATCACGAATCTTTTTCAAATCCTGTACGAGTTTTTCAGCTTTGTCTTTAGCAATATCGTATAAAAATAATCTTTTTGCCTTTTGACTTAGATAGTAGCTTATTGCCCTTGATGCACCACCAGCACCAATTATTAAGACATCTTTTCCCTCAGTTGAGATACCACCCTCAGAAAGGGATTGCATAAATCCTCTTCCATCAGTGTTATAGCCTATAAGCCTGCCACTCAGATTCACTATTGTATTTACTGCACCAATGAAAGATGCCTCTTCATCAATCTCATCAAGTAGTGGGATTACTTTTTCCTTATGTGGGATGGTGACATTTACACCACACAGATTCAGGGCCCTTATTGCCTTGACCGCATCTTCTAAATAATCAGGATGCACGGAAAATGCAATATAACAATAATCAAGACCGAGTGCCTCAAATGCAGCATTGTGCATTGCAGGAGAAAGTGTATGTTCAACCGGATACCCAAAGAGTCCTGTAATCTTTGTCCCCCCGCTGATCTTCATTGTCCTTCTCCCGTAACACCTTTTATCAGTCCCTCTGGTGTTGATTTGATCTTTCTTGCAGGTACATCGAGTGCCTCTTCTATATCCTTTAATGTGATGTCATCTAAGAATATGTTTTCTCCATTCTTCAGGACTGTATCTGGCACGAGTATCATTTCGTGGGTACCTATTCTGTCTGATAGTGTTTTTATTACATCCCTCCCTGTTAGTAGTCCGGTAACAGTAATGGATGCACCAAAAAATTTGTTTTCAACAGGTATCACATCAATATTAAGATTTTCTTTCTCAGAGAGTTTTTCTATAAACTTTTTAAGAAATGGATAGAACGATAGACCAGTGAAGGTAAGAAATCTCTTTTTACGCTGGAGTGTCTTGGGGAGCTTGAGTTTTTTTACCAGGCTCATAAAGAGTGGTACCATCCCAACACCATTTTCTATCTGGGGCAGATCTTCATATTCCTTGAGCGGAGGGAATGGACGTTCTGCCTTTATATATAGTTCGTCTGCGCCGTATACGACAGTGTCGCCGTGTTTCTTTTTAAACCTCTTCTGAAATGATTCTATTATCTTTATTGCATCCTGAGCGTCCTCTTTTTCGACCGGGTGAAGGCTATGTTTTCTGTACATGGTCAGGCCAACAGGTACAACTGCGATGGACAGGACATAAGGATAAAACCTGTAAAGATCACTGAGGGTCCGTTGCAGTTCCTCCCTGTCATTATAACCTGGACAGAGGACAATCTGTGTATGAAGTCTTATCCTGTTGTCGGTAAAAAACTTGAGTTCCTTAAGGATATCAGGAGCCTTTGTGTTTCCGAGGAGTTTATTCCTGACAGCCTTATTTGTTGAATGCACAGAAATATATAGTGGGCTTAACCTCTGCTTAATAATGCGTCTTCTGTCTTCTTTGCTCAGATTTGTTAGTGTGATGTAATTTCCGTAAAGGAAAGACATCCTGTAGTCCTCATCTTTTATGTAGAGTGTTTTTCTCAGCCCCCTTGGAAGCTGTTTGACGAAACAGAATATACAGTTGTTTTTACATATCATGGCCTTAAAGGGCTTAAACTCCATCCCAAACTCTTCACCATCTTTCCGCGCTATATGGAAATTAATCTTTTCCCCTTCCCTT
>JACRGU010000005.1 GCA_016212245.1 Nitrospirota bacterium | reverse complement strand
GGTTGATCAGGTATACACTCAGGATGCTACAGGTACAATGACATGGCTTGAGTTTGAGGCAATAGGGATTGATAGGGTAAAAGTACCACTTGCTGTCTCTTACATCGACCATAATATGATTCAGTCAGATTATATGAACCCTGATGACCACCTATTTCTCCAGACTACTGCAGCAAGATATGGTGCATACTTTTCAAAGCCAGGCAATGGTATATCCCATCAGGTACACCTTGAACGATTTGCTGCCCCTGGCAGGATTGCCCTCGGTACAGATAGCCATACCCCAACAGGTGGAGGCATAGGCATGATAGCAATCGGCGTTGGCGGTCTTGATGCAGCAACTGTTATGGCAGGTGCTCCTTTTGAACTCAACATGCCACAGGTTATGCTTATAAAACTCAGAGGCGAACTGAATAGGCCCTGGGTCACAGCAATGGATGTAGCCCTCGAAATCCTTAGGAGACTTACAGTAAAAGGAGGGCTTGGAAAGATTCTCGAGTATGATGGTCCTGGTGTAAAAGATTTAAGTGTAACAGAAAGGGCTACTATTACAAACATGGGGGCAGAGCTCGGTGCAACAACCTCTATATTCCCGAGTGATGAAAGGACAAGGCATTATCTAAAGGCGCAGGGAAGAGAGTCTGACTGGATTGAGCTTCATGCTGATAAGGATACAGAGTATGTGAACACTATCGAAATAGACTTAAATTCCATCGAACCCATGATCGCTAAGCCTTATAGCCCTGATAATGTGGTCCCCTTAAAAGAACTCTCTGGCACAAAAGTAGACCAGGTTTGTATAGGAAGTTGCACAAACTCGTCATACCAGGTCATGAAATCAGTTGCATCAATACTCAAGGGCAATTCTGTTGCAGGGGGTGTAAGCCTTTTGATAAACCCTGCCTCAAAACAGATATATGAAATGCTTTCACATAAAGGTCTCATAGCAGACATGATTGCAGCAGGTGCAAGGATACTCGAATGTTCATGCGGCCCCTGCATCGGTATGGGTGGCTCACCTGGCACAGGGCAGATATCTGTCAGGTCTTACAACAGAAACTTTAAAGGACGCAGTGGTAATAAAGATGCATTTGTCTATCTTGCAAGTCCTGTCTCCTGCGCTGTAATTGCTATAAAGGGCGAGATTGTGGACCCCCGTGATTCTGATTTCAAAATCCAGAAGCCTAAGGAACCATCAACCTATCTTATAAACGACAACATGTTTATACCTCCCAGAGAGGACTATGCGAAGGTCAATGTAATAAAAGGACCCAATATCGAAGAGGTGCCTGTAAAAGAGTCTCTTAAAGATAAGATAGATGCGGAGGTCCTCATAAAGCTCGGTGACAATATCACCACGGATGATATAATGCCAGCCGGCTCTGCAATACTTCCCCTCCGTTCAAATATACCCGCGATATCAGAATTTGTATTCTTCAATCTTGACAATACATTCAGTAAAAGGGCAAAAGAGGTAAAGTCAAGGGGTGGAGGGATTATTGTTGGAGGCGAGAACTATGGCCAGGGCTCATCAAGGGAACATGCTGCAATTGCACCTATGTACCTCGGTCTACATGCAGTAATTGCAAAGTCCTTTGCACGTATCCACAGGTCTAACCTGATAAACTTCGGCATTCTACCCCTTCAGTTCTCAAAATCGGAAGACTATGATAAAATCGACAAGGTTGACAGACTGCTACTGAAAGACATAGAAAAATCATTAAGGGGAACTCAGTCTTATAGTGTATATAACCTGACAAAGAATTATTCATTCGATGTATTTTCAAATCTCAATGATAGGGAAAAAGAAATCATATTGACAGGGGGCCTCCTGCCATATACAAAAACCCGCTCTCAGAAATAGCAAATCTTTTATAGGGTAATTAGATTTGACTTAGAATATTTATTTCTGTTTTACTAATAACTAATCACTATTCACTAATAACTGTTGTTAAATGGGCCGCTAGCTCAGTAGGTAGAGCAACGCCCTTTTAAGGCGTGGGTGGTTGGTTCGAATCCAACGCGGCTCACCAGAACGTCCCCATCGTCTAGCACGGCCTAGGACATCGCCCTTTCAAGGCGGTAACACGGGTTCGAATCCCGTTGGGGACGTCAGAATACTATGAAAAAGAGAAAAAAACTAAGGCCTGATTGGGACGAATACTTTATAAACATCGCAAAGGCAGTCTCAGCGAGGGCCACCTGCCTAAGAAGAAAGTATGGTGCAGTTATTACAAAGGATAACATCATTGTAAGTACTGGTTATAATGGTGCTCCAGCAGGGATGAAGGACTGCCTTGAGATAGGTAAATGCACAAGGAGAGAGCTCCAGATTCCTCATGGTGAGAGATATGAGCTCTGCCACGGCGTCCATGCAGAGGCAAATGCTATTATCCGTGCATCTCTCGATGAATTAAGAGGTTCGACAATATATATCTCAGGGATAGATAATGTAAGTACCGAATGCCATTCTGAGCCCTGCATGATGTGTAAGAGGATGATACTGAACTCAAGGATAGCCAGAGTTGTTTATTCAGATGGGAATAACGGATTTATAGTTGCTGACCCTAAGAAATGGCTGAAGAAAAGGGTTTAGGCTATGTTGTTCATGGTGAGTTATCTTAATATTACAAACAAATAATATATCTAATCTCCCCTCCCTTGATGGGAGGGGATGAAGGGGAGGGTGAAATTAAGTTTACAATCACCCCCACCCTAACCCTCCCCCGTCAATGGGGAGGGGATAAGAGGTGAAGAAATGCAGACTGTCCTCGTCACTGGATGTGCCGGGTTTATCGGGTGGAAGGTCTCAGAGAGATTACTCGAGGAGAATATAAATGTTATCGGGGTGGATAACCTTAATGATTACTATGATCCACGGTTAAAAGAATGGAGACTTGCAAAACTAAGAGTTAAGAGTTCGGAGTTCGGCCTGCCCCGCTTCGCAGAGCGAGGCCGGGGAGTTCGGAGTGAATTTAATTTTCATCAATGTGATATAAGCAGTCTTGATGCAGTCAAAACAGTATTCGCGAATTATAAATTAGATGCTGTCATAAATCTCGCTGCAAGGGCAGGTGTAAGGACATCTGTAGAAAACCCATGGGTTTATCTCGATACAAATGTAAAAGGCACGCTAAATCTCCTCGAGTATTGCAAGGACTTTGTTGTTAATAAGTTTGTATTAGCATCCACCTCGAGCATTTATGGTCTTAATGAGATACCTTTCAGGGAGATAGACAGGACTGATTCTCCCCTGGCACCTTATTCGGCAACAAAGAAGGGGGCTGAGGTCCTCTGTTACAGCTACCATTATCTCTATGGTCTTGATATAAGCATACCGAGATACTTCACAGTCTACGGCCCTGCAGGAAGGCCTGACATGAGCATTTTTATATTCATAAAAAATATAGATAATGGTATCCCTATAACTGTATTTGGAGACGGCAAACAGCAAAGGGATTTTTCATACATAGATGATATAGCTGATGGGACACTGAAATGCCTCCAGCCTTTTGGTTATGAAATATTCAACCTCGGCAGCGACAACCCTGTTGAGTTAATGTATGTGATAAACCTGATAGAAGATGCCCTCGGTAAAAAGGCAGTAATGGAATTTATGCCCCGACATCCTGCTGATGTTCCTGTAACATGGGCAGATATTGAAAAGTCAAAAGAAAGATTAAACTGGTATCCAAAGACCACAATAGAAGAAGGCATCAAAAGAACTGTTGAATGGTATCTCGAAAATAAGGAATTTGTAAATACCCTCAAGGGCTCATGAAAGCCATCTTTTAAGCAAAAGCCTTGCCCCTTCTTTATCCAACGGCTGGTTGCCTGAACCACACTGTGGGTCCTGCACACATGAAGGGCATCCGTCCTCACAGGGACATTCATCAATGACCTTGAGCGCCGCCACCAGCCAATCCGCTATAACCTCAATAGCCCTCTTTGTGAGCCCTATCCCACCCTCATATCCATCATAGATGAATATCGCAGGTTGCCTGAATCCTGGATAAAATGTATAACTCAATCCACCAATGTCTCCTCTGTCACAGAGTGCAAAGAGCGGT
>JACRGU010000040.1 GCA_016212245.1 Nitrospirota bacterium | reverse complement strand
TTCAATGGCCTTGCAGGCAGCGATGCGGAACGAAGGAAGAAGTATAGGGAGTTTATAAAAGGGATGGTCAAAGAAAAGAATATGATGAAGGGTGAGATGAACAGGAGGGTGATATACGGCAGTGAAGATTTCGAGGATAAGGTAACTAAAGAATATAATGTTGATGCGATAGTAAAGCTAAAAGGTAGGCCGAAAAAGGGTCAAGATGATAGAAAATAGAACCGTCCCCTTTTTCGTTTTCGTTTCGTTAAGAGGAAGCTGAGTTGATGAATTTAAAAACAAAAAATGATTGCTATCATGCCGTTATGATATGGTAAGCTATTATTAATTACTGTGAGAGGAGAAAAAAATGCAAAGCGCTACATTAAAGAGAGAGGCTAAAAAGGCGATAGATGAGCTATCAGAAGAAAAAGTTAAAGTTGCTATTGATTTTATAGATTACCTAAAAGAAAAAGAAGAAATGGAAGCAACACTCGAAATACTGTCCAGCCGTGAACTTATGGCTCAAATAGAGGAAGCTGAGAAGGCCATTAAAAAGGGCAAACTCGACGAATTTGTTCCGTGGGAAAAAGTTAAACGCAATGTATAAAATCTTCCCGCACAAAAGGGCAGTCAAATACTATGAAAGCCTTGACAACAAAACAGCGGGTAGGATAAATAAAGCCATTGAAGCAATAAGCAAAAATCCACTTGAAGGACCACATATCAAAAAACTGAGAGGGATTCATGAAGGCAAATACAGATATGCAATGGGTGATTTGAGAATCGTTTACAGGGTTAATGTAGAAGATAAAATCATTCTCATAGAAGCAATCGGGCCAAGAGGGGATGTTTATAAATAGCCTCAAGCTCGAAAATCTCAAATTAAAAGAATAATAAGAATGGCTAACAAACCACTTGTGCGGATGGCAAATGGCTACCGCACAGTTCAATCGTTGAACCTGTAGAAAAAGTCCAGAAAAGCTTATAATATCGCCATCTGCATATTGCAAGAAAGAACTTACACCGCTTAGGAGGGATAGATGGCGAGATACAAAGAGTATGACTATTCGCAGGACAAGTTCAAATAGGTATTGCCGAAGGCTCATAGAGAAGCAATATCATAAATCAAGGATAATAATACAAGAAACGGGTCTCTTGAAAAACGACTTTTTCTACAGACTCGTTATCCGCCATATGGATAGAGGAAAAAGGAGGGTAGTATGATGTACAGGACGAGATTGTTAATGGTAGGGGTAATAGTTCTAACCACTGTGTCAATGCTCTTAGCTAACACAGCGGCTCTGGCTCAGGGTAAAGGGCGTGGTAGAGCTAAGAGACTAAAAGGCTTCTCTGAGGAAGATTTGGATAGCGCCATTGGTTCGGTCGAGGCCGCAGCAAGGAAAGGGGTACCTATTAGACATGCTCGGGGTCTTGTAGAAAAGGCTATGGAGAAAGGTATCAAAGGAAGAGACATCGAGACTGCAAGCAAAGCAATGGCTTATGGTGTCGGTAAAAAAATAGATTTTGACCAACTTGGTAAGTTTGTTCACGAAAAACTGGAACAGGGGCTTAGGGACGATGAGCTAACAATTGAAATTTACAAGGAGATCGCAAGACGCCACGAGGAAAGATCGAAAGCCAAGGAAGCAATTCGGCAGGAGAAAGAAAAAGGGAAGGGGAAGAAAAGATAGTTACTACAGTTTTGCAGCCAGATCTGCAACAAGGTCACCAACCTCTGTTGTGCTCATTCCCATCTGTCCTGCTGCGAGGCCCTTGAGATGTTTACCAGTCACCTCCATTACTGCTTGCTCGAGAGCCTTGCCTGCCTTCTCCTCACCTAAATGCTCGAGCATCATACCGCCAGCGCAGATTGCAGCGAGAGGGTTAATAACATTCTGGCCTTTGTATTTAGGAGCAGAACCGCCTATTGGCTCGAACATTGAGACACCTTCAGGGTTTATGTTTCCACCAGCAGCAATACCCATCCCGCCCTGTATCATTGCACCTAAGTCAGTAATGATATCTCCAAACATATTGTCTGTTACAATCACATCGAACCATTCAGGGTTTTTTATGAACCACATTGTTATTGCATCCACGTGTGCATAGTCGGTTTTTATCTCTGGGTATTCTTTTGCAACCTCATAGAAGGTTCTCTCCCAGAGGTCAAAGGCAAAGGTCAGGACATTCGTCTTACCGCAAAGGGTAAGCCTGTTCATCTTATTCCTCTTCTTACAATATTCAAATGCATAGCGTATGCATCGTTCAACGCCCTTTCTTGTATTAATTGACTCCTGTATCGCAACCTCATCAGGCGTACCTTTTCTAAGCACCCCCCCTGCCCCTGCGTACAACCCTTCTGTATTTTCCCTTATAACAACAAAATCTATGTGCTCAGGCCTCTTATCCTTCAGGGGACAATCAACACCTGGATAGAGTTTGACAGGCCTTAGATTGATATACTGGTCAAGCTCAAACCTGAGCCTCAAGAGTATTCCCCTTTCGAGGATGCCTGGCTTTACATCAGGATGTCCTATTGCACCGAGATAGATCGCATCGTATCTTCTGAGTTCATCCACCGCTCCATCCGGAAGCACCTCGCCTGTTTTTAAATATCTCTCACCTCCGAAATCAAAAAAGTCTAAATTAAGTCTGAACCCGAACTTGCTTGATGTAGCATTAAGAACCTTTACCCCTTCTGTAATCACTTCTGGCCCTGTCCCATCGCCAGGAATAACTGCTATGTTATATATCTTAGACATTAATCTTTCTCCTTAATTTTTTAATTTTAAATCTTTAATTTCTTTTTCGTCCACTCCACAAGCCCGCCAGCAGAAATTAGTTCCTGCATAAACGGAGGGATTGGGTTTGCTGTATACTGCTCACCTTTTGTAAGGTTTTTAATGGTGCCTGTGTCAGCATCCACTTCGACCTCATCTCCTTCTCTAATCTTCTTCGATGCCTCAGTAGATTCAAATATTGGAAGGCCGATATTAAAGGCATTACGGTAGAAGATCCTCGCAAAGCTCTTTGCTATGACTGCCTGAATACCTGCTGCCTTTATAGCGACCGGTGCATGCTCCCTCGATGAGCCACAGCCGAAGTTCTTCTCAGCAACTATGATATCGCCTGCCTTAACTTTATCAGGAAAACCCCTGTCTGCATCCTCCATCACATGCCTTGCGAGCTCCTCTGGATCAGAGGTATTAAGATACCTTGCCGGGATTATTGCATCTGTGTTTATGTCACTGCCAAACCTCCAGACCCTGCCTTTGATAATCATTTTGTATCCTTTAAGATTAAATACTTACCTTTCCAATTGAAGCTCCCTGTAGCAAGCTACAGGGAATCTTCCAAATGTATGGAATTATTTTATTATATTCGTTCGCTAACCCTGCAGCGAGCTGCAGGGAATGCGCTCACTTTACATTTTCAACCTCAGAGGAGAACGACTCTATCCCCTCCGGCCTTTCTGGCCTCTTGCAAGGCATCTTCAACCCGTTTTACAAAAGACCCCAGGTTATCCCCTATGTTAAAGGCTGTCAGGCCAATACTCAATGTCATATGAATATTCTCTATCTCACCTTTATTGTTCAGTGGCTCAAAAACTGTTTCTGCAAACATCTTCCTCAGTCTCTCTGCAACAAGCATTGCCTCATTTATACCTGTTTCCGGCATAACCACAGCGATCTCTTCATCAATGTATCTGAATTTCATGTCTGTATCCCTGAGAGATTTATTTATAATCCCTCCTGATCTTGCAAGTAGCTTATCACCTTCGTGAGGACCATATTTATCGTTATAACCCCTAAAGTCATCTACATCCAGAAGCATTGTAGAAAGAGGGCTGTTATATCTAAAAGACCTTTTTATCTCTTCTCCGAGCTGTTTATAAAAATGCATCTGATTATAAAGGCCTGTCAGGCTGTCTATAATTGTCAGCCTGCTTATCTCCTTTTCGGCTTCTTTAAGCCCTGAGATGTCTTCGATCGTACAGAGAAATGCATCCCTCCCATCGTACTCTATACAGACCACAAGCATCTTTACGAATACAATGCTTCCAGCCCTGTGTACAAGCCTGAATTCGTGAGGTATCCTCGACATATCCCCCTTGAGCCTTGCACTGAAATAATCCTTAACAGATGACCTGTCATCCTCGTATATCAGATCGAAAATATTCCTCTTTATAATTTCTGACTCGCTGCTAAATCCGAGCATCTCTGTCATCATTGAGTTTACAAACCTTACCATATCGTCCTGTACAATCATGACCCCTTCAAGGGCGTTCTCGACAAAGGCCCTGAACCTCGTCTCAGCCTCTTTAAGGGCATTGTCTTTTTCATCGATAACATTCTTAAGAAAGATTACATAATCCATCTGAAGGTTCTTTATAATATCGCTCTGTGTGACAATACCTACAAGCCTGCCGCTCTCATCGATAATCGGGAGCTTTTTAATCCTTTTGTCCTCCATAAATTGTGCTGCCTCAAAGAGCTTTGTCCCCTTCCTTGCGGAATAAACCGGAGTGCTCATTACATCCTTTAACATCAGGTCTTCCTTAATCCCTTTTTGAGAGATAATCCTGATAAGGTCCCTTTCAGTAAATATGCCTATTGGTATGCCATCTTCTGTAACAACAACCGAACCGATTCTACTGTATGACATAATCATCATGGCCTCTGATACACTATCGTCAGGGCTGAGGGCAATAACCTTGCGGGCCATGATCCTATCCACGGTCTCTAACTTAACATAATAATCTATGCCTATATTTTTGATTAAGTCCGTCTGTGTCGCAATACCAAGCAGCCTCCCATCTTCATCCACAATGACAAGACGTCTGATGTTATTCGTCTCCATAATGATTGCAGCTTCGTAAAGGCCTACATCAGGAGATAAGGCAACAAGCGGCTTGCTCATGACGCTGGCTGACATCGTGCTGTCAGCGCTGTATTTTGCGACAGTAAGGCGGATTATATCTCTTTCTGTGAGAATTCCGACAGAACGGTCATCTTCAACCACCACCACACAGCTTATATTTCTGTTATTCATCAGATCGATCACCTCTTTTAAAGGCTGGTAGCTTCGAACAGTCACCACGTCTCTGCTCATTACTGACCCTATTGTTTCTTTCATACAAAGATTTTACACCAAATTAGTTTATAATTAAAACAATGTCACGGCTTGAGCAGGAACTTGAAAGGGCAGAGAAGAGTTCAAAGATTAAAAAGGTGATTATCGCACTCGGTGTGCTTTCTATCCTCATCGGAATACTCGGCGGGTTTGTCTACTGGACACTTTCAGACCTCCCGAGAATAAAGTCTCTTGAGGAATACTCACCCCTTGAGTCCTCAAAAATCTATTCGACAGATGGTAAGATGCTTGCTGAGCTTTATCTTGAGCGAAGGACATTTATACCACACTACCAGATACCGGACCATGTAAAAAGGGCATTCATCTCTATTGAGGACATTCGCTTCTACAGCCATCCTGGTGTTGACCTCATAGGGATATTGAGGGCCCTGTGGCACGATATAAAGGCAGGTGGTATTGTCGAAGGAGGAAGCACCATCACACAGCAACTTGCAAAGATGCTTTTTTTAAAACCTGACAGGTCATTACAGAGGAAGTTGAAGGAGGCCGTGCTCTCTATTCAGATAGAAAAGCGATATACAAAGGATGAGATTCTTGGCATTTATTTAAACCAGGCATATTTTGGTACAAGGGCATATGGCATCGAGGCAGCTTCGCAGACCTATTTTGGAAAATCTGTTAAAGAACTTACTGTCGGAGAGGCAGCACTCCTTGCATCCCTCACAAAAGCACCATCCCTTTTCTCTCCATTCAGAAATCCTGATAAGGCCAGAGAAAGGCGTTCTGTTATACTGAAGCAGATGCTCAACCATAAGTTTATCACCATGGCACAATACAATGAGGCAGAGAAAGAGCCCCTTCCTATAACTCCGCATTTCAGAAAATACGATGCACCATATTTCATAGAATTTTTAAGACAGAGGCTTGAACAGAGATACGGTTCTGAAATCTACACATCTGGATACAGGATTTATTCAACCCTTGACTCAAGGATGCAGCAGGTAGCAGAAGAGGCAGTTAAAAAAGGAGTTGAGACCATCGAGAGAAGGGTCAATCATGAAATCCAGGCATCGCTGATAGCAATTGACCTCAGGACAGGACATATCAGGGCAATGGTCGGCGGTTCTGATTTCTGGAAAAATCAGTTCAACAGGGCAACTCAGGCCCTCAGACAGCCAGGCTCTGCATTTAAACCATTTGTCTATCTAACAGCACTCGAAAATGGAATGACATCAGATAACAGAATAAAAGATTCACCAATCTCTTTTAAGGGCCAGCGTCACGGTCAGGTGTGGTCGCCAAAAAATTATGATGAGAAATATTATGGGCCCGTTACATTAAGGACAGCACTTGCTAAATCCTTGAATACAGCGACAGTGCGTCTTGCTGACCGCCTTGGGATCAAAAATGTGATCGAAACAGCCCGGAGACTCGGTATTAAAAGTGAACTCCAGCCTTATCTGTCAACTGTCCTCGGTGCATCTGATGTAACCCTGATGGAGCTGGTATCAGCATACTCCATATTTGCAACAGGCATGCATGCAGAACCATTACCCTATGAAAGAATCGTAAACAGGGATGGGATAATTATTGAGGAGACCATGCCAGAGATCAATAAGGTCATTGATGAGGGTATTGTGAATGAGATGAAAGTGCTTCTCAGTGCTGTTGTTAAGGAGGGAACTGCTCAGAAGGCAAAGGAGCTCAGTAGACCTGTCTACGGCAAGACAGGCACAACCAATGATTTTACTGATGCCTGGTTTATTGGATTCGATGATAGACTCGCTGTAGGTGTCTGGGTTGGAAGAGATGACCACAAACCTATCGGCCCGAAGGAGACAGGGGCAAGGGCAGCCCTTCCGATATGGATTGAGTTTATGAAAAAAGTGCCTCTACAAACTCTTCCGGATTAAAATCCCGAAGGTCATCTATTCCTTCGCCTACACCAATCAATCTAACAGGGATGTTGAGTCCCTTTTTTATCGCAAAGATAATCCCGCCCTTTGCAGTTCCATTAAGCTTTGTAAGGGTAATGCCTGTAATTCCTATAGCCCTATCGAACATCTCTGCCTGCCTCAGGGCATTCTGACCTGTAGTTGCATCAACTACGAGAAGGATCTCCTGGGGTGCATCAGGCATCGCCTTTTCAATGACCCTCTTCACCTTTTTTAGTTCTTCCATGAGAGGGCTTTTTGTATGCAGTCTACCCGCAGTATCAACTATAACAACGTCTACACCTCTATGCTGTGCTGCTACAATAGCATCAAAGGCAACTGCGGCTGGATCTGAGCCGCTCTGGTGTTTAACAAACTGGGCGTCTGCCCTTTTTGCCCAGATCTCGAGCTGCTCAATTGCTGCAGCCCTGAATGTATCAGCCGCTGCAAGTAAAACAGAAAGGCCCTGAGAACGGAACCTGCTTGCAAGCTTCCCGATAGTTGTTGTCTTACCCACACCGTTTACACCAACAGCAAGAATCACAAAAGGCCTATCCCCATAGACCACAATGGGCTGCGAATAGCCAAGAATGGATACCATCTTTTTCTTCAGCAGCTCCTTTACATCATCGGTATCTTTGATCTTTCCCTTATCTGCCTCTTCCCGGATTACCGCTATTATCTCTGCTGCAGCCCCTGGCCCAACATCAGATGTAATCAATGTCTCTTCGAGCTCTCCTAATGTCTCTTCATCAATCTTCCTGCCTGCAAATATTAATTCAACCTTTTCTACAAAACCCTTCCTCGTCTTTGTGAGGCCCTCTCTAAGTCTTTCAAAAAAACCCATCATTCCCCCTTCTAAAAATACTTACTACCCTCTAAAATAGCCTCTTTATCAATCAGGTATTTATCACCTTCCAACCTCCCCTTGAGTACAATCGGATAACAGCTTCCGATTCCTTCCTTCAGGCTCCTCAGGGAATATCTTATATCACAGGCCCTGCAAACAACATCTTTCCTGTCCACTCTATATCCCATCTTCTTCGGATAACATTTAGCACATGCATCAAAGTAAGACTGGACTTCATTATCTATCTTCAGGACAAAGAAGTTGATAATCTTTCTGTCATTGCGGAATGAGTAAAATATCGGGACTTCATCTTTCAATCCACCTATATTAATCACCACCTTTAAGCCATCAAAAGGGACGTCCGGATAAACAGGTTTCCCTGTACAGCTATAAAGTACTAAGACAATATTTAAAAATATAAATATTTTTCTCACCCCGAATTTTAAATTTTTCTTATACTATTAATCAATCTACATCAAGGACTTTAACGCCATAAGCAGGTATAATATCATCTATGGGGAATCATTATCGTTTTATCATCCCGCGGTTGAATGGTCAGGATATTGAAAAAAACTTTAACTATTATCTCGATCTGGTAAAGAAAGGTGTTGCAGGATTTATTGTCTTTGGCGGAGAATTAGAGACCGTCAGGAATGGGATTAGAAGACTTCAGAAAGAGGCGAAATTGCCCCTTATCATCGCATCAGACCTTGAGCAGGGACTCGGTCAACAGCTAAAAGGAGGAACACTCTTCCCCCCTGCTATGGCGATTGCATCAGCTATCACTACCCCCACCCACCCCTCCCCCATAAAGGGGGAGGGTGAGGGAGGGGGGATAAAAGTTCCAAGTTCCAAGTTAAAACTTCTAAGAAGTGCATTTAAAGCAATTGCATCTGAAGCTAAGTATGCAGGCATAAATACAATATTTGCCCCTGTTCTTGATATAAACACCAATCCAAAGAACCCTATAATCTCAACAAGGGCATTCGGTGAGGATCCTAAGACTGTCTCTTTTTTCGGGTGTGAGATGATAAGGATATTACAGGCTAACGGGATTGTGGCATGTGGTAAACATTTCCCTGGCCACGGTGATACAGAAATTGATTCGCATATAAGTATGCCGACGATAAAGAAAGACCTGCAATCGCTTGAAAAAACAGAGCTTGTACCTTTCAGGAATGCTATCAAGAAAGGTGTAAAAATGATTATGCTCGGCCATCTCAATGTACCTGCAATAGACCCATCCGGTATCCCTGTATCCATTTCAAAGAGGGCTGTAAGGTTTCTCAGGAATGAGATGAAATTTAAGGGCATCATTATAACAGATGCACTTAATATGCATAGTTTAACTCACGTTAAGCAAGCTCCTAACTTTGAGATTGCTGAGCTGCGCGCTTGCAATGACAAGATTAGCGAAGAGAAAGTATCACTAATGGCACTCAGGGCAGGGGTAGATTTGCTCCTGCATCCAACAGACCCGGATAGAATCGCGTCTTATCTTGAGAGAACCAGTTATTTTCCTCATGCATCAATTAAACGCTTAAATGAGTTTCGTAAAACTCGTCACTCCTCACCCGTCACCCTGCACCGTATGGTACAGGGCGTCACCCGTCACTGTGATTTTGATGAACACAAAAAAATTTCAGAAGAGCTCACAAGAAAGGCGCTAAGAATATACGGTGACATAAAATTAACAAAGAGGTCATTCCTGATCGTCCTTAATGATGAACCAGCCCCCTCCCCCACCCCCCTCCCTCAAGGGGCGGGGGCAAAGTGGACGGGAGAGACTAAGTCCCCTCTCCCCATGCGGGAGAGGGTAAGGGTGAGGGGGATATTATCGGAGCAAAAGGGAAGAAGAT
>JACRGU010000048.1 GCA_016212245.1 Nitrospirota bacterium | reverse complement strand
GTAAACTTAAAAAACTCAATGAACCCAATAAACTCAAGAAACTTACTCAAAATAACCATTATCATGTTGATCCTCTTTATCCTTCCGGGCGCATCTTATGGGAATGTTCTTCTTGACCGCGTTGTTGCAGTGGTCAATAAAGAAGTCATAACATGGAGTGAGCTTTACAGGATGATGGAATATGAGGCAACAGACCAGGTTAAGGCATTGAGGGAGGATGAAAGGAGGAAGATATTCAGAGACAATGAGGCAGTCTTTCTTGAAAGACTTATTGATACGAAGCTCCAGATCCAGGAGGCCAGGAAACTCGGGCTTGATGTCACAACTGAGGAAGTGACAGAGGCCATAGAAAATATAAAAAAGAAATACTCGTTGACTGATAACGCCTTGGAGGAATCTCTTAAAAAGGAAGGGTTTACCTTTGAAGAGTACAGAAAAAGACTTTCCGAACAGATAATGATCAGCAAGGTTGTTGGCCAGCAGATAAGAAACAAGATTGTTGTCTCTGATGCCGAAGTTAAAAGATACATGGAGGCAAACAGGGAAATCTTCAGTGATAGCGAAGCTTATAAACTAAGACAGATATTCTTTAAAAGGCCAAAGAACGATGAGGATAAAAAGACTATTGAAGAGAGGGTATCCCTGATCATTCAGAAACTGAAGGCAGGTGAGGATTTTTCTGCACTCGCAAAAGAATATTCTGAAGACCCTTCAGGAAGGCTGGGTGGTAATCTCGGTTTTATAAAAAAGAGCCATATGGCAAAGGAATTTAATGAAGTACTTTCTAATATGAAGGCAGGAGATTTCAGCATCCCATTCTGGACTGAAAGGGGGCTTCATATTATAAAGCTCGATGAGAAGGTATCTGCACAAAATATAGATGAGGTAAGGGAAGATGTCCGGAAGCAATTAACCGAGAATCAGTTTTTAGAGGTGTATAGAAGCTGGGTTAAAGGTTTAAGGGAGAAAGCTTATATAGAAATAAGGTTATAAATAAATATATATAATTTTGCACTGGGGGGATGTTATGTCAAATCTAAGACTTGGTGTACTTGCATCAGGAAGGGGGTCTAATTTCCAGGCAATCATAGACGAGATAGAATCTAAAAGGCTGAATGCTGAGATAGTCTTACTGATAACTGATAATCCGTCAGCATTTGCTATAGAGAGGGCAAAGAAACATGGCATTGAATATCTTGTGATGAGACCAAAAGAATATAGCTCAAAGGATGATTATTTTATAAAGATTGCTGAGGAGCTTAAGAAAAGGGATGTAGGGTTAGTTGTCTTAGCTGGTTTTATGAGGATTGTGAGGAAACCTCTGATAGATGCATTCCCCAACAGGATAATGAATATCCATCCTGCACTCCTGCCAGCCTTCCCTGGCTTACATGGCCAGAGGCAGGCCCTCGAATATGGAGTAAAGATTTCTGGATGTACTGTCCATTTTGTGGATGAAGGCATGGACACAGGCCCGATTATAATACAGGCTGCAGTACCTATGTTTCAGGATGACACAGAAGACACCCTTTCTGAGAGAATACTAAGATTCGAACATAAGATATACCCTGAGGCAATAAGGTTGTTTTCAGAGGGGAGGATAGAAGTAGAAGGTCGGATGGTCAGTATTAAGGGATATACCCTTTTTGATACTATTATTGTCAATCCCCCTGCCTGACAATCCATCTTCACTCCTTGAAGCTATTATTGTCATGTTGTAATATACAGCTATGGAAGAGTTTACACTTGAACAGCAGATTGCACTTGCAGGGATATATTACCCGAGGTCTTATGATATAACCTACAGGGCTGGCTGGATAATCCAGTGTATCGGGGCCTTTATATTTTCGGGGATTTATATATTCAGGCCTGAAATACCTATATTTGCTATCCCAGCTTATATTATAGGGCTGATAATCTTTGAGACAGGTATTGCAATATCTGCACTTTTCTTGCTTGTCTGGAAGGCAGAGATTAAGCGATTTATTCTCTGGTGTGTATTTGCGGGAATAGTTACGCAGATTTTGTCAATCATTCTGAAAGGCCCGATTCAGCATTCTATTTTTGTCATAGGTGTGGGAATGATGCTTGCGGGTGCTAACGGGCTTGTAGGTAAGGAATTTTACTGTTTCAGGTTTATAGAAGGTCTTATCCTGTTTGTGCTATATCCAATAATTGTATTTATAAATCTATTCTATATAGGAGGTCATACATTAAATGCGTTTTTATACGGACTCTCGACTATCTTACTTAGCTCTTTTACCAGGAAAAAGCTCTCTCAACCTCTCCTGAAGAAATGCAAAGGAGGTGTCTGCGTTCTCCCTGAGTCAGGGGAAAAGTAATGAGGATTTCGGGTGGTCTTGTAAAGGGGAGACAGACAGCCACTAAAAGGCTCTTTTCAAAGGCATTAGAGAGTGAAGAGCTTAGACCTACTTCTTCAAAAGTTAAAGAAGCACTATTTGACATAATAAGGGATAGAATCGAAGGGGCGAGCTTTGTTGACCTCTATGCTGGGACAGGGACAGTGGGTCTTGAGGCATTATCCAGGGGTGCGGGTAAGGCTGTCTTTGTAGAGCCAAACGCATTGAGAGTCGGGGCGATTAAAGAAAATGCTGACAGGTTTGGTTTTCATGAAAGGACAGTAGTAGTGAAAGGCAGGGCATACGAATTCCTTAAAAAGGCCTCTGCTGAAAAAGAGAGTTTTGATATCTTTTTCCTTGATCCACCATATTATTCAGAAGAGATAATAAAAATTCTTCCACTGATTGGTGAAAAGGGACTTTTAAATGATAGTGGCACAGTAGTAGTAGAGCACTTCTTTAAAAGAAAGTTGCCTGAGGTAGCAGGTGAACTGAAGATGTTCAAAAGCTACAGGTATGGCGATACAATGCTGACACTTTACAGGAGAAAGGACGAGATATGAAGAAAATAGCAGTCTATCCAGGGACATTTGACCCTTTCACTGCTGCACATTTAGACATTGTAAAAAGAGGCCTCAGGATATTTGATGAGGTAATAGTTGCAGTTGCAGTGAGCCAGAGAAAACAGCCGCTATTCAGTCTCGAGGAAAGACTTAATATTATCAGAAAATCCGTAGAGGACATTGATGGTGTGAGTGTTGAGGCATTTAGCGGCTTACTTGTAGATTATGTAAAGGATAAAAAAGGCATTGCGATTATCAGGGGTTTGAGGGCAGTCTCTGACTTTGAGTATGAGCTACAGATGGCCCTTATGAATAGAAGACTCAATATAGAGATCGAGACAGTCTTTATGATGCCGAGTGAGGAATACAGCTTTCTGACTTCAACGATGGTAAAGGAGGTTGCTTCATTTGGTGGTTCTGTG
>JACRGU010000044.1 GCA_016212245.1 Nitrospirota bacterium | reverse complement strand
TTTCTGTGGAGGTTGCTTCGTTCAATGTCAAGGAGTTCTGCTGTCTTCGATATGTTCCAGTTGTTTTCCTCGAGCTTTTTCGTTATAAAGTCCTTTTCAAATGAATCTCTTGCATCCCGCAGTGTTTTAAAGGCAAAATAGTCTGAACGGGTTGGCTCTCCAATAACAAGGTTTTTAGGTGTTATAATATTTGAAGGGGTCATTATAACAAGCCTTTCTATCACATTCCTTAGTTCCCTTATATTTCCGGGCCAGTCATATACCTCGAGTGTCTTTAATGCCTCAGGGGTTATCTTCTTTGGCTTTTGCCCATATTCTGAGGCAAAATATTCGAGAAAATACTCAACGAGTGCTGGTATATCCTCCTTTCTATCACTCAAAGGAGGAACGACTATAGGTATGACATCCAGCCTGTACAGCAGATCTTCTCTTAAATTACCCTTCCTTACCTCCTCTCTGAGGTCTTTGTTCGTAGCTGCAATAATCCTTACATCCACCTTTATATTCCTGCTGCCTCCAACACGCTGAAACTCCTGAGTCTCTATAACCCGAAGAACCTTTGACTGGGTAGAGAGTGACATGTCACCAACCTCGTCGAGAAATAATGTGCCTTCATCTGCAAGCTCAAATTTACCTTTCTTCCTTTCAAATGCACCTGTAAAAGAACCCTTTTCATGGCCGAACAGCTCGCTCTCTATAAGCTCCTGTGGTATTGCAGCACAATTCACCTCAATAAAGGGTTTCTCTGCCCTGTTGCTGTTATCATGCAGGAGATGCGCAACAAGCTCTTTGCCTGAGCCGCTCTCGCCGAGTATTAAAACCCTGCTGTTACTCTGTGCAGCCATATCTATCTGCTCTCTAAGTTGTTTCATCTTTTGAGAATTACCAACAAGTCTCCATCTCTTTATCAGATCCTGTTTGAGGGCCCTATTCTCAATCTCAAGGGTCCTTCTCTCGATCGCCCTTTTAGTAGATATAAGCACCTTCTCGAGGGAAAGGGGTTTTTCAAGAAAGTCGTATGCCCCCATCCTTGTTGCCTTTACAGCGAGTTCTATATTCCCGTGACCCGAAATCATGACTACAGGAAGGTCTGGTTTTAGACCTTTAATCTCCTCAAGTGTCTGGATGCCATCAATACCTGGAAGCCATATATCAAGCAGTACCAAATCCGGGTTTTGCTCTTTTATAATCCTTAGTGCCTCTTCGCCAGAACTTGATGTAAGGACATCACATCCTTCATCCTCTAATATCCCTGAGAGGCTTTCACGGATTCCCTCCTCATCATCTACTACAAGCACAACAGGCTCTATCATTAACTCTCCTTTATTGGGATCTCTATTGTAAACACAGTCCCTTTCGGTTCGTTGTCCCTGACCCTGATATATCCTCTATGTTCTGCGATAATCCTGTTTGCTATTGCAAGGCCAAGGCCAGTGCCATCCTTTTTGGTCGAGAAATATGGAAGAAATAATTTCTCCTTGTCCTCATCCCTTATGCCTGGCCCATTGTCTGCGATGTCTATATATGCCCTGTTAGAAAATATATCAAACTGGAGTGTCACATCAATTCTACCACTGTTAGCCATTGCCTGTATTGCATTATCAAATATGTTTATCATAACCCTTTTGAACTGCTCTCCATCCAGCTCTACAGGGGGTGAATCATCTGGCATTGATACATTTATCTCCACACCCTTATAACCTTTATATAGATTAACCACCTCATCTATTACAGTCGCCATATGGGTTAGGGTTTTGTTTATCTCAGGCATCTTACCGAATCTCGAGAACTCATCAACTAACCTCCTCAGGCTGTCCACTTCTTTTACTATGGTTTTTGCAGAGTGGTCAAAGACCTGGTCAAAATCAGCATCTCTATGCTCCCATTTTTTTATCATGCGTTCTGTCGAGAGTTTAATAGGGGTCAGAGGATTCTTTATCTCATGTGCGACCCTTCTGGCAACCTCCTGCCATGCAACTACCTTCTGAGCCTTTATTATATCAGTGAGATCATCAAAGACAACGAGGAGGCCGATGTATTTTTGAGAATCCCTGAGACTGGTAATGAAGACCCTGAGGATAACCCTCCTGTCACCTATAACTGCCCTTACTTCTTTCTCGACACCTCTGAATTCCCGTCCTTCTATCCCCTTAACAAGATTCTCGAGCTCTTCGGATTTTATCATTGACATGAGCTCCCTGTAACTTTTATTAATAACCTCTCCAGGCCTTATATTAAGTATTGTGCACGCAGCACCATTTATCATTAGTATATTCCCGGCAATGTCAAGCATAATAACGCCGGAATTTATGTTATCTAATATATTCTCCATAAAGAGTCTTCGCCTGTCAGATTCGAGATATGCAGACTGGAGTGATTCCTTCCCCTCCTTCAATTCCTTTACCATGTGGTTGAATGAATTTATTAGAAGTCCTATCTCATCCTCCCTGTCCAAGTCCACTTTTATATCGAGGTCACCAGCAGCAACCTGCTCTGTTGCCTGTGCAAGACTCTGTATTGGGTCTGTTATGTCCCCTGCAATCTTAAGGGCAACCCAGAGGGCCATAAAGACTACAAGCAGGGTAAGGAAGCCGAGAATCAGGAGATAATTTGTTTTTATAGGCACCTTCCATGATTCGAGTGTTAGATAATTTTCATAGGCATTCTTTATTTTTTCAACATCCTCAGTAATGTTTTTTGACACAAAGGATTCGACGACTATTATGCCTATCTGTCTGCCTTCATGGTATTCAGGCACCACAGCCCTCACTATATCTCCGTTCTCCCCTGATATGACCTCGACCTCTGCCTTGCCGTCAAATGCAGCCCTTACTGTTTCAGTAGCATCTTTCGGTATCTCTGTAAGACGTCTGACAGTATAGTTGCCGACAGTTGTTTTGCCTGCTGATAGTGTCTTTGCATAATCGAGTGCCTTCTGTCTTTCAATCTCATAAACAGCCTTTGCTATTTCTATTGACCTGTCTAAGGGCTGTCTTAATTGTGGGGCGAACCACCGGTCTATATAATTTGTAACAAGCCCGCTCGATACAATAAATAAAAAGGCAGCAGGGATTAAGGTCAGGACAACGAGGATAACGACAAGTTTTGTTTTAAACCTGTATCCGAGAACCTTACTCCTTCTCTCAAAGTAGAGTCTTAACAGGCTCTTGCCAACAAAGAACATAAGGGTTAAGAGCGCAACAATAGTAAGGTTCAGCAGTACGAGGATGGTTAACTTTGTTAAGAAGGGAACAGTCTCAAGCCTCATATAGTACAGTTCGACCCCAAAGGCCACAATGGTTATTAGAAATACGATTGCTACGATAATATTAAAACGAAGATTTTTCATTTGACCGTTCCTATATTAAAAGAAGGGGAGTCCTTTCTGATCTTGAATTCATTTTCGGATAAAAAAATAATAAAGTATCCTATTACAGGAGGCAACTTCCTTATCTTCGACTCAACAGTTATCCTGACAAAATATATCCCTGGTTCAAGCTCTCGTATATTCGTGAGCTTCAGTTCATTGATGCTCAGCGTCCATTTTATCATAGATTCAAATGATTTGAATCTCTTTTCTATAAGGGCGCTTCCATCATAGGAGGTTGCAATATATTCCCTTTTTACAGGGTCACATTTCAGGGTTCTTACAAATGATTTGCCGAGCACAAACTCATCAGGCCATATATTCCAGACCCTGAAGAGGTCTATATAAAATCTAAGCTCCTTTGCTATTCCATTCCTCAGCTCCTCAAGGTGTTTTTCCTCAAGCGATAGGGCAGTTGTGACATAAATCTCATTGTTCTGCAACTTTACTTCAGGCCCTGTTATTTCCGTGCCGCTTGACAGTGAATATAAAAGTAGTAAGTAACAAGTTAAAAGTGAAAAGTGAAGAGTGAAGAGTTTTGAAAATCTTTTAAACTTTAACTTGTAACTTGTAACTTGTAACTTGTAACTTATTTTAAGGCTTGACATCTCCAGAAAAATTTATTTTCATTATAGCATACCGAAGACGGTCATTAGTCATCAGTCACTGGTCATTTAGTTTAAGAAAATACAGGACTATTACCAGAGATATTTTACTATTGACTATTGACGAATGACTAATGACTATATTAGGAGGTGTTGTATGGAGCTAAAGGTGATAAGAATAGATATTCCGGATGGCTGCAACATAATCCTTGGACAGACACATTTCATAAAGACCGCAGAAGACCTTTATGAAATTATAGCGACGACTGTCCCTCAGGCAAAATTTGGTATTGCATTCACAGAGTCCTCAGGACCATGCTTGATAAGGACAGAAGGCAACGACACTGAACTTATTAATCTCTGTGTCAAGAACCTTCAGGAATTAGGCACGGGCCATGTGTTCTGTATCCTTCTTAAGAATGCTTATCCAATCAACATTCTCAACCAGATAAAGAACTGCCCTGAGGTCTGCAGGATCTTCTGTGCAACAGCAAATCCTCTTGAGGTGATCGTGGCAACAACATTACAGGGTAATGGTGTGCTTGGTGTGATTGATGGCTTTTCTCCAAAAGGGGTAGAGACGGCTGAAGACAAGGCCCAGAGGAAAGAGTTTCTGAGAAAGATAGGGTATAAATTGTAATAACCAAATTCCAAGTTCTAAACTTCATAAATTTCTGCTATTATTATGCTATTAGACTGACAAGGAGGAATGGTGATGTCAGTTACAAGTACCGAGCATCTATATCGAGCATCTATATATTGAAAAAGACCCCAACAAATACGAGGGCAAGGCTGTAATAAAAGGCACAAGAATTCCTGTTGCCTCAATTATTAACCACTATCGTTCAGGGATGAGTATAGAAGAAATCCTTGACGGCTATCCAAATGTTACTCCTGCACAGCTATTTGATGCCCTCAGCTACTATTTTGACAACAAGAAAGAAATAGACAAAGAATTCGAGTAGATGATAAAGCTCTACCTCGATGAAGATGTCCATAAAAAGATTGCCCTTTCTTTGAGACTAAAAGGTTATGATGTAATCAGTGCTCATGAAGTAAAGAATCAGGGCCTTCCAGATTATAAACAATTACAGTATGCCATATCTGAACAGACTATGTGGATGACAAAATCCCTGTTTTAACACCGGAAGAATTCCTTGCAGTGTTTGAGGTCTGAAGTTGTGAAAATTGAGGACCAGAAATTGTTGCAAAATTGTGGGAGAAATATGCCGGCACTTCAACTGTTGACATGTTTTAGGTACATTAAAAAACCCTCTGTATTGAAAAGCATTTTCTTTCTTGTAAATAATTGCAAAAATTTATATTTATTTCTTACCTTTTCTACATCATTGTCTTCATCAAAATCAATAATCTTGAAAAGCACATCCTTCTTATTTTTGAATAATCCACGAAAAATCAAATACTTCATTTCTATATCATAGGGTGGAAAGGAGTATCCTATTATCGTAATTTTATGAGCATTGCTTACCAGTTTAATAATCTCATGAGCATCTATTAAGGTTGGAACATTCTTAAAATAAGTGGGTGGAATCAAGTGAGAATAGGTAATACTTTCATTGCATTTAGGGCAAGGTGTACGCTTGTTATCTATCCTTGGGACAAAAGTATCTCTAACATAAAAGAAAATTTCACATTTATTACATTTAGCTATTTTCAAAGAACCATGGGGTTTAATCAGAATATATCTCCCCTGAGTGATTTTTTCACAATTTGATACATTATAAAGGTCTATTTTGTAATTCTGAGGTATAGCATTCAAAGAATTATCATTTACAACCTCTTCAATAGCCGCATCTAGAAGATAATCATAATTTAGATTTATAAAAGATGGATTCTCTTTAGCATTTTTTAAAATATTACTGATGAAATCTTTGTAATAACTAAACTTTTTTATTCCGTTAACGTCTAAAAACATAAAGTGGCAGGCACTCAAAGTATGAAATATAAGAGCAACGAACTTTTTGATGTCATTCTCAGTAATATTTAATTCACCCTTTGATTTTAAAGCATGTAAAAGTGAGAAAAGTTCCTCAAAATTTGGCCAATGTTCATGTTCATCTGGAAGATTATGGAAAATACTGCGTAGAATCTTTTCTACCGCCTTGAGATTTCTTTCAATGTGCCTTATAGATTTTGTTTTTTCCTGAGGAGATGCTGATAATATATGAGCCTTTTCAAAAAATTCATTACCTAAAGGAAAGCCAAAATCTTTAGATGAACCTGCTCCAAAAATATAGAGATGATTATTTACCATTTCTAACTTTACTAAGTATGACTAAGTAAATAAAGTAAGCCTTCTTACCTATAAATCAACGTGAACAATCTTTCGGCAAGATCGCGATCAAGTTCTTTTAAAATCCCGTATTCCTTAAGTGCGAGTCCCCTGTTGTGAGTGATCAGATAGGCATATCCAAGATTGTAATGAACCTCTGCAAAATCAGGCTCAATCCTTATTGCTTGCTTGAAAGCATCTATTGCCTCTTGATGCATGCCTAATTCGCCATAGGCAGAGCCAAGATTAAGATAAGCACGTGCATAATCAGGCTTAATTCTTATTGCCTGCTTGTGGGCATTAATAGCATCTCTAAACATACCTAAGCTCTGATATGAACAACCGAGATTATCATGAGCCTGTGCATAATCAGGCTTAATTCTTATTGCCTGCTTGCAAGCTTCTATTGCCTTTTGATACATGCCTAACTTTCCATATACAACACCAAGATTGTAATAAGACTCTGCATGAAGAGGTTTAATTC
>JACRGU010000010.1 GCA_016212245.1 Nitrospirota bacterium | reverse complement strand
GTGTAAGAGAAGGCGCTTTTGTACTACTATTCGGCTTTATTGGAGTCAAGCCAGAGGTCGCAACAGCAATTTCGTTATCGTGGTTTATCTCAATAGCAACTGGCAGCCTGTTAGGCCTTGTCGAATATATCAGGCACAAAAAAGAAGCACTCTAACTTCAGAATAGCATCGACTCCTCCAGATTGAATAAGTCCAGACGAATCCTTTATAGTAAATTAATCATGTATAAAGACCGTGATTACGACATAATCGTTATCGGTGCTGGCCATGCAGGCTGCGAAGCTGCACTTGCTGCTTCAAGAATGGGGTTCTCTACCTGCCTCTTCACAATGAACCTCGACACAATTGCACAGATGTCATGTAACCCTGCCATTGGTGGGCTCGCAAAGGGTCATCTTGTGCGTGAGATAGATGCACTTGGCGGTGAGATGGCAAAAGTCACAGATAAGGCAGGAATCCAGTTCAGGATGCTTAATCAATCAAAAGGGCCTGCAGTCTGGTCTTTGAGGGCACAGACAGACAGGGTCTTATACAGGCTTTCGATGAGGAGGGTTTTAGAGTCTCAGGAGAATTTAGATATAAAACAGGCATCTGTTGAAAAGATAATCGCAGAGGATGATAAGATAAATGGTGTCCTCACATCACTCGGTATCTTCTATGGAGCAAGGGCTGTCATTGTTACGACAGGTACATTTCTAAAGGGATTAATACACATAGGGCTTGAAAACTTTCCTGCTGGTAGGGCAGGAGAGTTTCCCTCAGTAGGACTTTCTGATTCTTTAAGGGAGGTCGGTCTTAAGATGGGGCGTCTCAAGACAGGCACGCCTCCGAGGCTCGATGCAAAGACGATAGATTTCTCAAAGACAGAACCACAGTGGGGTGATGAACCACCCCAGCCATTCTCATACAGCACAGAGAAGATAACCAATCCTCAGCTTCCATGTTATATAACCTATACAAACAGTGAGACTCATAAGATAATACTCGACAGCCTTGACCGCTCACCCCTTTACAGCGGCCGTATTAAGGGTATCGGGCCGAGATACTGTCCATCTATCGAGGATAAGATTGTAAGGTTTTCTGAGCGTGAGCGGCATCAGGTATTCCTTGAGCCAGAGGGTCTCAAGACAAAAGAGTATTATGCAAACGGCATATCAACAAGCCTTCCTTATGATGTTCAGGTAAGGCTCGTGAGAACCATCCCAGGGCTTGAAGAGGCAGAGATCATGAGGCCTGGATATGCTATAGAATATGACTTTGTCTATCCAACCCAGTTAAGGCATAGTCTCGAGACGAAGATAATTGATGGACTCTTTCTTGCAGGACAGATAAACGGGACATCTGGTTATGAAGAGGCTGCTGCGCAGGGGCTTATGGCAGGGATCAATGCAGCTTTGAAACTTCAAGGAAGAAAGCCATTAATCCTCGGCAGACACGAGGCATATATCGGAGTTCTTATTGATGACCTCATAACAAAGGGCACTAATGAGCCTTACAGGATGTTCACATCGAGGGCAGAATACAGACTTCTTTTAAGGCATGACAATGCTGATCTTCGTTTGATGGATAAAGGATGCGAAGTTGGACTTCTCGATAAGGCAGTCTATCAAAGATTTTGGGAAAAGAAGAGGTTTATTGATGAAGAGCTCCAGCGTCTTAAAAAGATACGCATCAAGTTCGATGGTTCAAAGGTTCAAGAGTTTAAAAGTTTAAAGGACGAATCCCTTGAGCAGCTTCTAAAGAGGCCTGAGATCACATATGAATTCATAGAAGAATATTCACCTTCTGATAAATCCCTTACTCCTGAGATTAAAAAGCAGGTCGAGATACAGGTCAAATATGATGGATATATAATTCGCCAGATGGAGATGGCTGAGAGGCTCAAGAAGGTAGAGAAAAAGAGGATACCTGAGGATTTTGATTACTCCTCTGTGAGTGGACTTTCAAAAGAGATCCTGAGCAAATTGAATGAGGTAAGGCCTGCAAACTTAGGCCAGGCAAGCAGAATACCTGGCGTCACCCCTGCTGCAATTTCTCTTCTAATGGTGGCAATAGAGAGATTGAAGAGAGAGCGTGGAGAGAGGGGTAATAATTAATTATTACCACTGCTTGATTCTGAAGACGTGCAGGAGGTGCGCTGTCTTTTCATTCGTTCTCTATAATCGGAATAATCGGGAATAAAACGCTGATATTCTCCAGACATTAATGGTGATGAGATCATAAAATCAGCAGAAGCTCGATTGCAGGCGACGGGAATATTCCAAACCACAGCTATCCGTAAGAGAGCTTTCACATCTGTATCGTGGGGTTGTGGTTCGAGAGGATCCCAGAAAAAGATCATAAAATCGATATCTTCCTCTGCGATCTTTGCTCCTATCTGTTGGTCACCGCCTAATGGTCCGCTTTTGAGTTTGATAATTTCAATATCCAACTCACGCTCCAGTAGTTTCCCGGTTGTTCCTGTTGCATATAGCTCATGCTGTGCTAGAAGATCTTTATTATATTTTGCCCATTCCAATAGATCATTCTTTTTATTGTTATGTGCGACGAGGGCGATCTTCTTCTTTTGTCCTATCGCTAATTTTTTGTTTTCCATAAGTTCTTATCTCTCCCTACATTTTCCTGCGACTATGTTTTTTAAAGCAACCTTAACCCCGTTAGAAAGAAACTTTTTAAACGGGGTAAACTTATAAAAGTATTAATAGTTCTTAAGACTTTTTGTTATACTGTATAGTAACTTTATAGTGAATACTTGAGTGGTCAGAGGAAAGATTATTTCCATCACAAACAAGCTCTCCTTCTCCCAACTCCTTATGACATCTAATCATCGTAGTAATAACTTGATCTAAATCAAATCCGCCGTCAACACAGTCTCTGCTCAAGCATTCAATATTAAAATATGCATAACTGGTAGGCCAGAAATTAAAAGCACGTATTATGGGAATGGGGTTTATTCCTTTCTGGTAGTTCTTCATATTAATAACAATGCTTGAAACTTCAGGGAAGTGTTCAGAGATAAGACCTGCTTCAAGTCTTTGTTGTTTTTTTCCCATCTTTGCAAGCTGCTTTTCTTTGTTCGTCATTTTTTCCTTTCAAAATACAGTTCCCCCCTGATATACAGGAGGGAACTTTTCAGTCAATTAAAGTTTAACCACATTGATTGCCTTAAGACCTTTTGGGCCCTTTTCAGCATCAAAGCTGACTGCATCACCTTCGGCAAGGGATTTAAATCCGTTGCCCTGAACGGAAGAATAGTGGACAAAAACGTCATCGCCATCTTCTCTTGTGATAAAGCCAAAACCCTTAGACTCGTTGAACCACTTTACTGTTCCTTTAGCCATCTCTTTCACCTCCTTACTTGCTAAACTAAAATCTCAGAATGACCCAATAAAAAAGCCACAAAGCTAAAAGTCTTTGTGGCCTTATCAGTAACAAAAACTTCTGAAACTTCATCAATAGAATGACATATATTAGAATATAAAGTCAAGATTTTCGATATTGAAGCCTTTAGTGATTGGGGGTGATGGAGACCCAACAAAAAGAAGGGGAACAACCTTTCAGAATGACATTGACAACTGGCAGGTTATTGCAAAGACCCTTGCAGGACTCATAAGACCCTTCGTAGTCCCTCTATCGCCCTTTCATTAGATGGGTCAAATTTTATTGCCTTTTCAAAGATTGTCTTTGCCCTCTTTTTAAATCCGAGTTGTAAATATATATATCCAAGTTCTGCTATATAATCAGCATTAAACGGGTCAAGTTTTATAGCCCCGTAAAGGGCACTTTCTGCTTCCTTGAATCTGTCTGTCTTGCTCAGGGCTAGTCCATGATAATAGTGGTAGTCTGGTATAGAGCTATCGAGATAGACAGCCTGTCCGAAAAATTTGGCTGCATCAGCATAGTTCTTTCTTTTAAATATTTTTTTTCCTTCTTCAAATCTTGACCTTGCTATCTCTGTATTGCTGTCTTTTATCTTTACAAGCCTGATTAATGATGTCTGGTCATATTCTTTTCGCTTTTTGGGGTCTAACAGGGTGTGATAGGCCTCGTTTATGTAAGTGAAGATAGCATTCAATTTTTTACTGAGCAAATCTGATGGAAGATAAAAATGTCTGTCAGGGTGGAATTTCTTTGCCATTTTGTAATATGCCTTTTTAATCTCATTATCTGTTGCCCACTTATCGAGTCCGAGTATCCCGTAATATCCGAGGGACTGGTAATTACTATAGGTATCTTCAATGCTCGCTATAATAGTGGGGTCTAACTCCTGGGGTTTATCTATCACATCGTTAATATTGATAGAATACCCTTCTATTCCTCTTTCTATTGTCTCAATAATCCTGGTACTGATAAGTGCATACAGAGTCCTTAATGTCTGAAGATTATCTAACGGCGAGATAGAAAGGATTTCTTTTATCTTCCTTTTGCCATCTATGAAAGAAAGGATTTTTCTGTCAGCCTCATCCAGGATTATGTCCTGGAAAAGATTCAGAGGGTCCGGTGAAAAATACAGGATAGCATCCACAGGCAGATGTCTGTCCTTTATGTGAGCCAGCTTGCCTATCCTTTTGATTCCACGATATATAAGATTTGCAGCGCTGAGTTTCAGTGTTATGACCTCATCTGTTGGGAGAGGGCCTTTGATAAAATTAAATCCACCATCTTCCCAGCCGAATAAACTCAAAATTATCTCCTCAACCTGATGCTTCACAGCCCATACAAGTTCTTCTGGAGTGATATATCCAAGTTCAACAAGGATTGTCCCATGCTTTTTACCTGTCTTTTTCGACAATTCAATGGATTGATAATACTGGGCAGGGGAAATCTTGCCTGACCTTAAAAGAAGTCTGCCGAGTCGGTCGTCTTCCTGATTTGAGGCAGAAAATATTAAGTCGCCATTTTTTATATAAATCTTCTTTAAAACAGGATCCTGTTTTACATGCAGAATACCAGTCTTCCCCATTCGATAAAGGCCAAAAATAATATCTGCAAGTTTATAGTTTTTTAAATGGCCTTTGATAGGACCTGTATTTTCAACACCGATTCTGACACCTGATACAAGCTTATGTGACCAGCGGACATCACCTATGATTTCAATAGCAGGGTCCTGAATCTTTATATTGAGAGTGTCACAGGTAGGAGATTGAGGCAAATCCTGAATAATGATTCCAACACCGGCAGGGGAAAAATCTATTATTTTGATCTCAGAAGGTTTTCCCTCAAAAAGGATATCAGCTACTGATTCGCAAGTGTACCTTACGAAATGTCTTCTATCTTTTATTTCTGCTGAGGTCATAAGTTCCCCATCAAAATCTCTAAAAGCCTATCGAGCTCTTCGAGGGAATAATATTCAATCTCTATCTTCCCCTTTTTACCCTTGTGCAATATTCTGACCTTTGTGCCGAGATTCCTTATCAGCTTTTCTTCAAGGGATGTTATCTGTGGGTCTTTTGAGGCATAAGGTGTGGGGCGTAAAGCAGGAGGCGATGACAATCTTTTACTTAAAGCCTCTGCCTCTCTAACACTCAGACCTTTTTTGATAATCTTCTTTGCAGCCTCTATCTGGTTAGCCCTTCCATCTATTGTAAGTATCGCCTTTGCATGCCCTATACTCAAAGAACCATTATTAATAAGGGCTTTTACCTCTTCCGGCAATTTTAGAAGCCTGAGGTAATTTGCGACTGTTGCCCTATCCTTTCCGACTCTATCAGAGAGCTCTTCCTGAGTCAGATTAAACTCATTTATCAACCTGTTGAAGGCCTCAGCAGTCTCGATGGGATTCAGGTCTTCCCTCTGGATGTTCTCTATCAGGGCTATTTCAAAGGAATCTCTGGAAGCAACATCCTTTATCAGGGCAGGGATTTTTTTAAGGCCTGCGAGGTTAGCTGCCCTCCACCTGCGTTCGCCAGTGACAAGTCTGAAGGTACCGTCTCCAACACGTGAGACAATGATAGGCTGTATAACTCCCCTTTCTTTTATGGATGCCGAGAGTTCTTTGAGCGTGGCATCTTTGAATACCTTTCTCGGCTGTTGTTCTCCTGGAAAGATACGGTCAATATCCAGATAGAGAATCTCCTCCCCCTTTTCAGGGATTAAAGCCTCAAGCCCTTTGCCTAATGCCATTTTCATTTAATATCTCCTTTGCCAAAGATAGATAACTCTGTGCCCCTTTTGAATGGACATCGTATAATAATGCCGGTTTACCATAGCTTGGTGCCTCTCCGAGTGTAACATTTCTTGGGATTACAGTAGCGTAAACCTTATCACCAAAATATCTTCTGACCTCTGTTGCTACCTCATGTGACAGGTTAGTTCTCGAGTCAAACATAGTAAGAACTATTCCTTCGACGTCGAGAGTAGGGTTAAAGGAACCTCTTACAAGACGAATGGTCTTTGTTAAAAGCCCGAGGCTTTCAAGCGCATAATATTCGCACTGTACAGGGACTATCACAGAATCAGCAGCAACAAGGGCGTTTAATGTGAGCAGTCCGAGGGAAGGAGGGCAATCAATAAATATATAACGATAGCTTTTCCTTATAGCCTCTATTGCATTGGAAAGGACTCTTTCGCGGCCGTCCCTGTCAACAAGTTCCACTTCAACACCTAAAAGGTCTATGGTTGAAGGAGCAATGCTGAGATGACCGAGGACGGTCGCTTTTAAGGTATCAGGGATCTCACATCTTCCTGCATAAACATCATAGAGGCTTTTATCAAGATTGTCTCTCGAGATGCCGAGGCCTGAAGTAGAGTTTCCCTGGGGGTCTGTGTCAATGAGAAGTATCTCTTCTTCTGCGAGGGCTAAGGAGGCTGCAAGGTTAATAGCCGTGGTTGTCTTCCCAACCCCACCTTTCTGGTTAACGATTGCGATTATCCTGCTCATCTATATTTTTTTAGCATAAACCAACCAAAAAGGGAAATCTAAATTTGGATGCCTCTATATAAATCCTCTGCAGCCCTGCTTGTCTCTTTGAACCCATGGTTCCTTAGTATCTCCATCATCTCCTCTGATGCAAGGCTTTTAAAAAACTCCGCCCTTTTCTTTTTATCAGGGACCTCTTTTATCGCCTTTTTGCGAATCTTCCCCAGTAATTTCAGGTAGTTAGCAAATTCTGGCCCATAGAGTTTTTCGAGGTCTCTTCTAATTGCCCTTGCCATTGCAGGGCTTGTGCCTGATGTTGAGATGGCTATTGTTAAGGGACCTCGCCTCACAATGGAAGGTACGATGAAGTTACACTGTGACGGCATATCAACAACATTCAGCAGGAGCGATTCACAAATCACCCCTGCTTCTCTAACAACCTTTGTATTTATCTCAGGATAAGATGTAGCTGCAATTACAAGAAATGCGCCTTTAAGGTCGCCTCTTCTATATTCTCGTGGAATATGTCTTATCCTGCCTTCTGCCTTTTCTTTCTCGAGCCTTTTTGTAAGTTTGGGACTTATGACTGTTACATCTGCACCAGCCCTCAGTAGTGCGAGGATCTTTCTTTCTGCAACCTTACCACCACCAATAACAACAGCCCGTTTGCCTTTAAGGTTCAGGAATGCAGGATAATAAACTTCACTTGCCAAGCTCTTTTTTTGCATTAGCAGACAACAGGTTGTTGGGGTATTTTGCTATGAGGCGGTTTAAATACTCTTCAGCCTTATCTTTCTGGCCGAGGTTTTTATAACACATCCCTATTCTATAAAGGACATCGGCCTCTTTCTTGTAATCAGGGGTTTTTTTCATCAATTCTTCAAACCTGCCAAGGGCTGCATTATAAGAACCTTTTTTATAATAGAACTCTCCGACAAGGAATTCGTAGTCTGCTATCGTATTTCTGCATTTCTCTATCCTGATATCAATAACATCTCTGTAAGGGTTTCTTGGAAACATCTTTTTGAGCTTCTCGAACTCTTCAAGGGCTCTGGCTGCGCCACTGTATCCTCTATCAGCACTCTCTATCTGGTTAAAGTAGGTCATGGCAATCTGATACTGGGCATAGGATGCATACCTGTGGTCAGGATATATCTCAAGAAACCTTTGATATTCAGCCACTGCAAGTTCTGGTTCACCCTCTTTAACATAAGAATCTGCAATCCTGAGCTGGGCAAGGGGTGCGATTTTCTTAGACATGTCCCTGTTTTTAATCTCAAGGAGGGTTGCCCTTGCCTCCTCATACTCTTTTTTATCTATCTGTTCATTAGCATTTGCAAAGGCCTTTTCAGGGTCAAATGTTTCCACAGGCTTGACCGCTGGTTTTCCTGAACACGAGATAAGAAAGATTATTGGGAAAAGAAGAAGAAAAATTTGCATGTGTTATTAAAGCCTTTCATAATATTATCAGTCAAGTCTTATCTGTCTTTATATCCCTATAAGTGCAAACCATATTTCTCCCATGCTCCTTTGCAAAATAAAGAGCCTGGTCTGCCCTTTTTATCAACAGCTCTTTTGCGGTTGCATCATCCGGGTAACAGGCACACCCTATACTTACAGTTATCCTTGCCTGCTCTCCACTTTTAAGGGTAAAGGGACATTCAAGTATACTGACCCTTAACCTTTCAGCAACATCCACTGCCTGTTCGTGGGCTGCTTCAGGAAGAATTATAACAAACTCATCCCCGCCATATCTTGCGGCAAAATCAATGCTCCTGATATTTTTCTTTGTAACATGGGCTAATGCTTTCAAGACTTCATCCCCCACCTGATGACCATAAGTATCATTAAAGGATTTGAGGTAGTCTATATCAAGCATCAGGATAGAAAGGTTTCTCTTATATCTCTCTACCCTCTCAAGCTCCTCATTAAATTTCTCCTGAAAAACCCTGTGGTTATACAGGCCTGTAAGGCCATCAGTTATTGCAAGACGGGCAAGTTCGTTGTGCACAGCAAGGGCTTGAAATGCCTGGAATGAAAAATTAAAGAGTGCATCTTCATCTTCCTGACTGAAACCGCCTTCCCTGTTTGTAATAATCAACAGGCCTGAAAGCCTATTATCAGCAGAAGCAAGGGGAAGGGTAATGACATTCTTGATATCCAAATGGCCCGCAGGGAGTCCATCCACAGGTGTATTCCACCTGAGCGGGATAAATGTCTTGAGCACATTACCTAACGGGCCGTTCAGCATTGCCCTCGCACAGTCTAATGATATCTCTTCAGTAAATGTGTTTTTGAACATCTTCAGCTCTTTATCGTCTCCCTCAAATATAAAAATCCCGCTGTGCTCTGCCTTAAGGAGACCTCTCGTCCTTTCAAGAAAGGTATCAATTATAGTGTCAAATTTGGTCTCTGATGTGATGAACCCCATCATCTCACTCAGTATTGCGAGTTCACGCACAACCTGCTGCTCCTTCCCGACACATGTTTCAAGTGTTTTCATCTTATCACCAAGATAACCCGCCATTTTATTGAAGTTATCTGCAAGATCTTCAAGTTCATCGCCTGTTTTAACCTTTATCCTGTTTCCCAGATTGCCTTGTGTCATGGAACGGCTGATCCTGTTAATGTCCTCCAGCGGCATAATAATCTTCCTCAAGATAAACATCCTTATCAAAAACAGGACAAGGGCCATGAACGCTGCGATTGCTAAAAAAACCCTTAATATCACTGTCTTCCCATGCATCTCGTCTATGGAGGCATATAAAATTGCGAGCACAGAAAGAAAAATAAGTATCATGGAGAGGCTTATAAAATCAATTTTTCTTGCTATTTTCATCGCAGCTTCTTTGCCCTGCCGTATTATAGCATGATTCTCTGCCTTGCCAAATGGACTTTTCAGGTGGTATTCTTAGTTGTGAATCTATCATATCTTCAGAAACCAAGCAGATACATAAACAATGAGCTCAATTCCCTTCGTAAGGAAGCCCCTGTAAGGGTTGCCCTCGCATTC
>JACRGU010000037.1 GCA_016212245.1 Nitrospirota bacterium | reverse complement strand
CTTCTCCTGACAGACCCACAGACATCCGGGGGGCTACTTATAACACTACCTGAGAATAGGGTGAGTGTATTCAGTAGTAGTGGAGTTCCTTCATATATCATAGGTAGGGTTGAATCTGGAAACGGAAAAATCAAGATCGTCTAATGCATAAAGGTTATCTCTGTATTGTTCTTCAGGCCCATCTTCCTTATATAAGACACCCGGAGTATAACTACTTCTTAGAAGAAAACTGGTTTTATGAGGCAACTACAGAGACCTATATACCACTACTGGACATATTTGACAAACTTTTAAATGAAGGTATTGACTTCAGGATAACATTATCACTGAGCCCTACCCTTATAGAGATGTTCAATGACAGTCTTCTCAGGGGGAGATACAAAAGGCATATCGAGAGGCTAATAGAATTATCAGAAAAAGAGGCTTACAGGACAAAGGGAGACATTAATCTTGAACCAATTGTCAGGATGTATAATGAAAGATTCCGGAGGATTAGATATCTATTTGAGGATGTCTATAAAAGAGACCTTACATCTGCCTTTAAGGCATTACAGGATACAGGTAAGGTGGAGATTATAACATCTGCTGCAACCCACGCCTTCCTCCCTAATATATCCATACATCCTCAGGCAGTCAAGGCACAGATAAAGGTAGGTGTAGAACACTACAGAAAGAATTTTGGCAGATACCCGAATGGTATATGGCTACCTGAGTGTGGCTATGTATTAGGTATTGAGCGATACATAAAAGAGACAGGCATAAAGTTTTTCTTTCTCGAAACACATGGAATACTACATGGGACACCATTACCAAGGTATGGCGTGTATGCACCCATATCGTGCCCTTCAGGTGTTGCTGCATTCGGCAGGGATGTAGAATCCTCAAGGCAGGTCTGGTCTTCTATCGAGGGGTATCCAGGTGACTTTGATTACAGAGACTTTTACAGGGATATAGGGTTTGACCTTGATCTTGAGTATATAAAACCATATATCCATCCTGATGGAATAAGGACATATACAGGCCTGAAATATTACAGGATAACAGGAAAGACAGACAATAAAGAACCATATGTCATAGAACATGCAAGAAAGAAGGCTCGAGAACATGCCAGCAATTTCATATTTAACAGAGAGCTTCAGGTAAATTTTCTATCAGACATCCTTAAGGTTCGACACACCCACCTCAAGCCAGTAATCACTGCGACTTACGATGCTGAGCTCTTTGGTCACTGGTGGTTTGAGGGGCCAGAATGGCTTGACTTTCTCTTAAGGAAGATACATCTCGAATGCCGAGCTTTCAGAACAATAACACCTTCAGAATATCTAAGCTTACAGGCATGTCAGCCTGAGAGCTTACAAGTCTGCCAGCCATCCATGTCAAGCTGGGGATACAAGGGATACAATGAGGTCTGGCTGAATAGCTCTAATGACTATATCTACCGGCATATTCATAAGACAACAGACCGTATGATATATCTCGCTGACAGATTTCCCAATGCAAATGGTATCCTTCAGAGAATACTTAACCAGGCTGCGAGGGAGCTCCTCCTATCACAGCATAGCGACTGGGCATTCATAATGAAGAGGGGTACTGCTACGGGATATGCAAGAAAACGTTTTGAAGAACATACAGGCAGGTTTAACAGCCTCTACCAATCAATCATCTCAGAGGATATCTCAGAAAGATGGCTGACCAAAATAGAAGACAAAGACAGGATATTTCAGGATATTGATTACAGGGTATATAGAAGCTAAGACAGCAGTTTATCAAATGGATACGACTTCAGGTATGTCAGGAATTCGTCTATAGCGTGGGATGAGACTGAATTCCTAGTAGTGATGAGTGAAAAATCCCTCATCATCTTCTCCTCTTTGAAGCTGAGCAGGTGAAGGCTTCCATGCTTACTTTCCTTTCTTGCAGCCCAGCGTGAGATTATCGAGACACCCAGTCCATTTTCAACCGCATCTTTTATAGCTTCTGTACTTCCGAGAACCATTGATACCTTCATATCCTGCGGTGTAATTCCATATCGGGCGAGAAACTTTTCTATCATCTGCCTTGTGCCTGAACCAGCTTCCCTAAAGATAAACAGTTCCTTTATAAGTTCTGATATAGAGACTTCTTTTTTCTTTGCCCATGGATGAAGGGAAGGCACAATCAGCAAAAGTTCATCAGAGATCAGTTTTTCAACAATCATTTTCTGTCTTGTAACATCACCCTCTACAAGGCCGAGGTCAATATTGCCTGAATTAAGCAAGTCAATTACCCTTCTCGTATTCCCGATAAGGAGATGTACTTTGATCTTGGGATGCGTCTTCATGAAACATGTGATAACACCTGGTAAAAGGTAGTTACCTATCGTTGAACTTGCACCAATGGTTATGCTTCCTTTAACAAGGCCTGTCATTTCTCCTATAACCTTTTCTGCAGATGCATAAAGTGCAAGGATTTCTTTTGCATATTTATACAGAGCCTCCCCTGCAGGTGTAAGGGTAACCGCGCTCGATGACCTGTCAAATAACTTAGTCTCGTACATCTCTTCGAGGGCCTGAATCTGAAGACTTACAGCAGGCTGGGTAAGATGGATAATCTCAGATGTCTTTGAGAAACTCTTTGTCTCAGCTACTGTACAGAAGACTTTTAGTTTGTAGTCTTTCATTCCCACCCTCCAGTGCCTTTTGCCAGAGCAGGCTGTAAGCCGAGTTCTGTTTTCGGTGGTCATTCATCTCAGCACCGATATTACTATCGGAATCTTGCGGTCGTAACCCATTCCGCCTCCCCGATTCCGACAAAGTCGGGACAGGAATTCGAAGGGGCCCTTCTCAAGGCGGAACCTATTCGACCTTGCTCCAGGCGGGGTTTTCCAAGCTTGAGATGTCACCATCTCAACTGGTGAGCTCTTACCTCACCTTTTCACCCTTACCCAGCACTTTCACAGAAAGTGCGGGGCGGTTTCCCTCTCTGTGGCACTTTCCTTCCCGCACTTTCTAAGAAAGTGCGGGACTCCGTGTTATGGAGCGCCTTGCCCTGTGGAGCTCGGACTTTCCTCCCCGCACTTTCTCTGGAAAGTGCGGGGCAACCACCTCTCCTGCCCTGGCAGTCTATAACATTTTTTGTTATTAAATAATAAATAAATTTTATAGTTTTGTAAAGAGGATTTTAGGGAGAGTAGTAAAGTATTCTGTAGCATTGAGGGCAATAGATAATCTCTTCATTCTTTTTTATTTCGACAAAGAGCTGTGGTGGTATGTTCATATTACACCCCTGACATATCTCTCCCCTTGCCTCTGTCACTGCTAAACCATTGCCTGATTCAAACAGAATCATATACTGACTATACATATCTCTGTCAAGGGCATCAACGATCCATGCCCTTTTTTCTTTAAGCATGGTGAGTTCTTTTTTTGCCTCTGATGTCTCTTCATCGAGTTTCCTTTTGAGTATGTCTACTTTTTCTTTTTCCGAGATAACCTTTGCTTCCGCTGCCTTTACTTCATTTGAAGAAACATCCAGTGCTTCCATGGCAACAAGTATCTCATCCTCTATGGCATAGCGTTCCTTTTCTGCAGACTCTATCTCCCTTAGATGGGCCTGATATTCCTTATTTGTCTTTATCTCTGCAGTACGGGCCTTTAGTTTCTTTATCTTCTCGTTTATATCCTCTAACTGCCTTTCCTTATCACGCCTTTTCTTTTCAAGGGATTCATGACTCTGTTTCATCTTATCAAGATCTGCCTGCGTTATCTTAAGTGGCACTTCTGCCTCAGAAATCTTTGAAGGGATTTCATCCATCATACATTTTTTGTTGAGGATTTTTGAATCGATTTGCTGAAGTTCTATAAGGCGTCTAAGCTGATCATTCACAGTGGAATTCATTCCTCTTCACTCCGATTTTGCCTCCGGCAAAATCGGTTGGTGGGCCCACCAGGGCTCGAACCTGGGACCAACCGGTTATGAGCCGGTAGCTCTTCCAGCTGAGCTATGGGCCCTCTCTCTTTAGTTATTAGTTAGGAGTTCTGAGTTCAGAGTAATTGCTGTTTCATAACACTGAACTATTCACTCCGAACTTTTAACTATAAACTCATCACTGCTTTCAGGTCAAGGGCTTTCGACAAATGTCCTGAGCCATTTGCTTCTGGAGGGATGTTTTAGTTTTCTTATTGCCTTAATTTCTATCTGCCTTATCCGCTCACGTGTTACATCAAATTCCAGCCCAACCTCTTCGAGGGTATGAGGAACGTCTCCACCAATACCAAACCTTTTTCTTATAATCTTTTCCTCCTTAGGGGTTAGTGAGCACAGAATCCTGTCTATCTGCTTTTTCATATCATCCTGTATTGCGACATCAAGCGGGGATAATGTTGCCTTATCCTCTATAAAATCCCTGAGATGACTATCCTCTTCTTCCCCAACCGGAGTTTCGAGAGATATGGGCTCTTTTGATATCTTTAATATTCCTTTCACCTTTTCAACAGGGATCTTCAACCTTTCAGCAATCTCATCAGGTGTAGGCTCTCTTCCCATCTCCTGGACAAGTTCTCTTGTCACCTTTGTTATCTTGTTAATAGCCTCAACCATGTGTACAGGTATCCTTATTGTCCTCGACTGGTCTGCAATCGCCCTTGTTATTGCCTGTCTGATCCACCAGGTCGCATATGTGCTGAACTTGTAACCACGCCTGTACTCAAACTTGTCTACAGCCTTCATGAGTCCAATGTTGCCTTCCTGTATCAGGTCTGAGAAACTCAACCCTTTGCCTATATATCGCTTTGCAATACTTATAACAAGCCGCAGGTTGGCCTCTGTCAGGGCTTATTTTGCCTCAAGCACTTCTCTCTCACCCTGCACAAGAACCCTTAAGGCCTTCCTCATCTCGACAAACTTCATCCCAAAAACAGATTCTTTTTTCTCTATCTCCTTTCTGTACCTCTCACACTCTTTCTCTATCTCAGACTTTGAATATCTGACTCTCTTCCTTTTCCTTATATTAGCAATCTTTCTATGAAGTTCATCTATATGCAATATTAACCGTTTTAATTCCTCTGAGAATGTTGTTATGACATCCTCTTTCAATCTGAGGTCACGTACTTTTTCGAGTATCTGGTCTCTGTTTTCTTCCAGTACCTTAATTAGTGCGTAAGGGGGACTTATGTCCCTCTTACGAGAACCCCCCTTCACTAGTGTAATCGGAGTGGTCTCCTTCAACCTCTTGAGGTATCCCTTTCTTTTCTGATACAGACCATTTATCTTCTCTGTGACCTCAAAAAATCTCTTTCTCTCTAATAGCAGGTGTTCCTCTGTTTCTTCTTCGCCGTTCTGAATAATCTCTGCGAGTGGGGCCTCTCCGCTTCTGACCATCCTGCCTAAGGTTATAATCTTTCTCAGGGTAAAGGGCAGTGAAAATACTACCCTGACAACTTTTTCCCTTTCCTCTTCTATCTTTCTGGCAATCTCAACCTCACCTTCCTTTGTAAGCAGGGGCACAGCACCCATCTCCTTCAGATAGAGGCGTATAGGGTCTTTTTCACCTTCTACAAAAACAGGAGTCCTTTCTTCCGCCTCAATGGTCTCATCCCACGCCTCGGTTCCGAACATCCGGGTGTCTTTTCCCTCTGTATACCCATCAAAATAGTCATAGTAATCTTTCATGCAGGCACCACTTTTATGAGTCTTTTCTTTTCTAATAAAAGGGAATTTAATAGATTCAGATCTCCTGACTCCTCAGCAAGACGTATCCTCTCATAAAGACTTCTCTGTATAAGTTTCTTGAAACAATCCTCGATGTTTCTGTCAACGTGTTCTAAATCAAAACTTGGCTTAAGAGAGAGCTCTGTAATCAGGGCCCTCTCTGCATTGTCAGTTTTATCGAGTAGAGACCTTATATTTAATTTATTGGCAAGTGCCCTGATTTTTTTAAATAAAGATTTGATAGTTTCGTCCCTCAGGTCTTCAATGTTGAGCCTTGAAAGTACATCGTCTGCTTTTTCTGGAAAGTTAATGATGGTGCTGAGCAGAAGATATTCTTCCCTGTTCATTGCTGTCCTACCTATCCTGAGCCCCTCTACGTCCCGATGCATAGGTACTTTTGTCTTTATCTTCTTAAGTTCGCCTCTGAGAGCCGATTCATTAATCCTTGACCTATCAGCAAGTTCACATAACAGCTCATCTGCTATAATCAGGTCCTTTATGCTGGCAATTATACCGAGGGCCTCCCTGACAGTATCTATCCTGTCCCCTTTAGATACGCTGAAGAGAAAATCTGTCGCCGACTTCGCCTTATGAAGTATTGTCCTGAAGGAATGGCTGTCATTTTTTCTTAAAAAACTGTCAGGGTCTTCCCCTTCCGGAAGAAGGAGAACCTTTGCCCTGAAATCGTTTTCATAAAGGATTGAGAGTGATCTCCTCGCCGCAGAAACACCTGCATCGTCACCATCAAAGACGAGGACTACCTTCTGTGTTAACCTTTTGAGTTTCTGTAGATGACCTGGTGTCAGGGCTGTTCCTAATGGTGCAACTGTATTTTTAAAACCATACTGGTGGCAGATTATCGTATCGAGATATCCTTCAACAATTATGGCATAATCCTTCTTCCTTATCTCTTCTTTTGCAAGGTTCAGGGCAAATAGAGTCTCGCCTTTCTTAAACACCTCTGTCTCTGGAGAATTAAGGTATTTGGGCTGGGAGTCATCCATAACCCTACCACCAAAGGCGATAACATTGTTCTGGAGATTGAATATCGGAAATATAACACGTCCCCTGAACACATCCCTGTAGCCTCTTTCATCAAAAGTAACAAGCCCTGCATCCTTTATCACAGAATCGCTGTAGCCCATCCCCTTCAAATATTTAAAGAGGACATCCCATTCCATGGGTGCATAACCTGCATGAAAACTTTCAATGGTAGTTTTATCAATCCCTCTTTTATTGAGATATTCCTGTGCTGACTTTGATTCTGTAAGGTTTTCTCTGAAAAAATTCAAGGATTCCTTCAGAACCTGGATTATCGTCTCACGCTTCTTTGATGCCTCCTTATCGAGTCTAAACCCTGAGAGTTCAATGCCGGCCTTTTTTGAGAGGAGTTTTATTGCCTCACTGAATGAGATGTTTTCGTATTTAATAATAAAACTAACCGCATCTCCGCCGGTTCCGCACCCGAAGCAATGGAATATCTGCTTGGACGGGCTTACCATAAATGAGGGGGTTTTTTCAGAATGGAACGGGCAGAGGCCCTTATAGTTCTGCCCTGCCTTCTTTAACTGGACATACTCGGATATGATGTCGACTATATCTGTTTTTAATTTTATCTCTTCGAGAAGCCTGTCAGCCTTCATATTCCCCGGCTGAATCTCTTAAAGCCAGAGCATTCGAGGATCTCTAATGAATCGCCTCTTGAAATCTCGTCTATAAGTAAGTTCAGGCCGAGGTTGTCGCTTGAAATATGTCCAGCAATAATAACATTCAAGTGGTTTTTCTCTGCCTCCTTACGATGGTCCTCACTCAGGTGCATCGCTACTATTGTGCTGATCCCTCCTGCTGTAAGGCTTTCGAATATCTCCTTTGCCCCTTCTGTGCCACCTGTCATATCCACAAAGACCTTTCCTGCCTTTCTATTCTTTGCACCGAGGATAATCTTAGGACCTATGCTATTAAGCCCTGCCTCTCTGTATTCAGGGATTCCTTTGAGTATGTCAATCACATCTGCTACAGTATACGGTTTCTTTTCATCAAATAACCTCTGAAGATAAGTCGCAACCATATTGTCAGCAGGCGTATGAAGGCACAGGAACGGAACACCTAAAAGTTTTGCTGCATCAACTGCCCTTGTGTGATTAACCGGCATCAGCTTTCTTTCTACTTCTTTTATCCTTCCCTCCATGAGGTCCTCTGCAATATTTATGGGGACACCAAATCTGTTTAATATATCAGACTGCATCTGCATTACAGTGTAAAGGTTTGCATATGCCCTTCCCTCAGGGTGATGGGATAAGAGGAGGTCAACCTGCCTGCCTCTTAATCTCAGACTATCAGCAAGCAATATCTCTCCGACCTCGATGTCTATGCCGACGAGGATACTTTTAATCTCCTCATCACCTGTCCCGTAAAGTATCCTCGAATCAGAATATGGGTTCTGGAGAGCCTCCTGGTCAAAAAATTCCTTCTCATCTAACTTAAGCTCATCAAAGTCTTTCTTCCTGCGTTCAAGTTCTTTTATGACAACATCTTTGTCACGTGGGTCATTGTCCATCCCGATTTCTATAGCCTTTTTGTAAATATCTTTGAGCTTCATACCCTTTCCAAGAGTTCTTTTACTCGTTGATTTACAATCTTTCCATCAGCAGCTCCTTTTACACGAGGCATAAGGAGACGCATAACTTTACCGATGTCCTTTGTCCCTTCAGCAGAAGATTCCTTTATTGTCTCTATAATTATTCTGTCAAGCTCTTCCGGGGTTAACTGTCTGGGCAGGTATGATTGGAGGACTGCGAGTTCCTGCCTCTCTTTTTCAGCAAGGTCTTCTCTTCCCCCCAATGAAAACTGTTCGATTGATTCCCTTCTCTGCTTTGAGAGCGTAGAGATAACAGAGAGTATGTCTTCTTCGGACAGTTCCCTCATTTTTTCTATCTGTCTGTTCTTCAGGGCTGCTTTAGCCATCCTTAAAACAGAGACTCTTACCCTGTCTGATGTCTTCATCGCCGCCTTTAAATCTTCGTCAAATCTCTGCAGAAGGGACATTACCTCATCCCCAGCTTCATTCTTCTAATGGCCTTCTTACGTGCAGCAAGCGCCTTTTTTTTCCTCTTAACGCTTGGCTTCTCGTAGTGCTCCCTCTTCTTTATTTCAGAGAGGATTCCTTCTTTTTCGCATTGCTTTTTGAACTTTTTAAGGGCATTTTCGAAAGACTCGCTCTCACGTACTCTTACAACGGGCATCCATACACCCCTCCTCCCTGCTTAAAAATTAAAGATAATTTTACCAATTCAGTATTCCCCCTGTCAATGTTATTACTCTTTCTGGTTAGGACATCAGCTACACCCTATCATCTCCTTCTCCTCAAAAAATCCCTCGGCTTTCCTGCACCCTTTGGTGGGCCGACAAGACCATCCTCTTCCATCAGCTCCACTATCCTCGCTGCCCTGTTGTAGCCTATCTTGAATCGCCTCTGGATAGAGGATATGGATACCTCTCCGACTGACTCTCCAAACTCGATCGCCCTCAGGTATATTTCATCTCTTTCTCCTGGTATCTTATCTATTCCGGATTCCTCTGCGGGGATGTTCTCGAATATTGTGTAATCCGGTTTGGCCTGAGACTTTACGAATTCAGCAACTGATTTCGTCTCCTCTTCTGTAACGAGTGCACCATGCACGCGTATGATCCTTGCACCGGGCAGCATCAAAAGCATGTCGCCCTTACCGAGGAGCTGTTCTGCACCCTGTGAATCAAGTATCGTCCTCGAGTCTATCTTTGAAGTAACATGGAAAGAAATCCTTGCAGAAAAGTTTGCCTTTATGACTCCTGTTATAACATCAACAGACGGCCTCTGGGTTGCAAGAATGAGGTGTATGCCAGATGCCCTCGACATCTGTGCGAGCCTCGCTATAGAGTCTTCAACCTCATTTGCTGATGCGAACATCAGGTCAGCAAGTTCATCTATGAAGACAACGATATAGGGAATTCGCTCTTCATCCGCTGCCTGTCTGTTATAGCTCTCGATACTTCTTGTGCCCATCTCAGCAATCAGCCTGTATCTGCGCTCCATCTCGATAACCATCTTCCTCAATGCCTCTGCTGCCTCTTTCGGGTTAGTGATGACCGGTGAGATTAGATGCGGGATATCCTCGTATGTGGAGAGTTCAAGTAGTTTTGGGTCTATCATTAGCATCTTTACCTCTTTCGGAGTTGCTTTATACAGCATGCTTATGATCATCGAGTTTATAGATACGCTCTTGCCTGAGCCTGTTGCACCTGCAACAAGAAGGTGGGGCATTTTTGATAAATCTGCTATTATCGGGCTTCCAAATATGTCTTTACCGAGGGCAAGGGTAAGCTTCGAATGGCTCTTCTTAAAGCTCTCTGAAGATATAATTTCCCTTAAAGATACAGTTTCCCTCTGCCTGTTAGGCACCTCTATGCCTATTGTAGCCTTACCTGGGATAGGCGAAACCCTGACACTCTGGGCCTTGAGTGCAAGTGCGAGGTCATCAGAAAGTGAGACGACCCTGTTTATCTTTACGCCAGGTGCAGGCTCGAGCTCATACATTGTGACAACAGGGCCTGGATGGACCTGTGTGATCTTGCCTTCAACATCAAAGTCTTCAAGCTTTTTCTCGATGAGCGATGAACCGATCAGGAGTTCATCTTTTAAAGGCCTGATGGATGTAGGGTCATACGAATTCAGGAGGTCTAAAGGTGGAAGTTCATAGTCGCCTCTTACTGGTCTCACAGCCTCAGGCCTGGGCAGAGATTGAGATACAGGTAGAGGTTCTATCTCTCTGATAAGTATCTCCTGATCTTCTAAATCTGTTTCTTCTATCTGTTTTTTGCCCTTTGCTCTCTGCTCTTTGCTCCTAAGTGCGATCGCTGTAACAGACACGGGGCTTAAGAGGATTATTGAAGAAAGGAATGCAGAAATCGAGAAGATGTAAGCCCCTGGCAGAGATAGGAGTCTTTTTAAAAGACCTGAAATAGAAGAACCAATAAGTCCGCCAAGGTTATTTTCAATCGCAAAATTAAAGGTTATTATAAAAAGAGATACGAGCGAAGAAGATGAGATGAGAAATAAAAATGTTCCCAATAAGTATATCCAGTGCCCCTCTTTTCCGAGGAGCCTTTTTATACCGAAGGCGAGGATGAATAATGGTATAGAAAAGGCAGATAGCCCTATGAGGGTTAGCATAATATCAGAGATGTATGCACCAACAATACCGCCATAATTTTTAACAGGAGACGTTGTAAAGGTAAATAATGATGGGTCCCATTTGTTGTAAGTGATGAGACATATCCCGAGATAAATGCTCCCCAGCACAGAAACGACCCCGAAAACCTCTTCTTTTATGCGTTTTATCCTATCAGCCATATAATTATTATAACAACTGCTAAGGCAAATCTGTAATAGACAAAGACATTCAAAGGGTGCTTCTTTAGAAAGCCTAAGAGAAATTTAATAGCAATGAACCCTGTGACACCTGATGATATAAGGCCTATGATGAAAAGCTGAAAGTCATGGTTATTGTGGCTTGCTATAAGCTTTTTAAGGTGAAGCATGGTTGCACCTGCAATAATTGGAGTTGAAAGCAGGAATGAAAACCTTGCAGATGCCTCCCTCTCAAGACCCCTGAAAAGCCCTGCTGAAATAGTAATGCCTGAGCGTGAAACACCGGGGATGATTGCGATGGCCTGTGCAATACCAATTGTTATAGCATCCATAAAATTTGTTTTTTCCATATCTTTATATTTGTTTGCCTTTTCAGCAATAAGCATCAGGAAGCCTACAGCAATTAACATCAGACTTATTATCAGTGGTTCTCTCAGGGCATTTTCTACAATATCATTAAGGAGAAACCCTGCAGCTCCAGCAGGTATTGACGATAGGATAATCAATCCAAACAGTCTCTGTTTTTTTGTGATAAGCTCTATCCAGTCTCTATAGAAACAGATAAGCAGGGCAATCAATGTCCCGGTATGTAGTGCGATATCAAATGAGAGGGTATCCACCTCGCCCTTCCATCCAAAAAACCAAGGGAATAGTATCAGATGTGCAGTACTGCTTATAGGGAAGAACTCTGTGATTCCCTGAACAAGCCCGAGTATAATCGCCTCTAACATAATGCTTATACCTCAATTATAATCGGCATGATCATCGGCCTTCTATCCATTGTGTTCCTGAGATATCTTTTGAGTACACCTCTGAGTTTGGCCTGTATAAGAGAGGTATCGGAGAGGATTTCTTTGTCAAATTCTTTCATAGTACTGGTCACAAGTTCCCGCACATCATTGATGACTTCCTGAGATGCATCTTCAAACACAAATCCCCTTGATATGATGTCCGGGCCTGAGACGATATTACCTGTAAGTTTTTCTATCGCTAAAAGTATCAGGACTATGCCGTCATGTGCAAGCCTGCGCCTGTCTCTCAGAACCATATCCTCAACATCACCCATGCCCTTACCATCAATGAATATCCGTCCTGAATTGACCTTACTATTTCTGCTTGCCCCCTCTTCTGCAATATCAAGCACATCTCCGTTTTCGAGGATAAAGATATTCTCCTTTGGAATACTTAATTTCTCTGCAAGCTTTGAATGGTAGACAAGGTGCCTGTACTCACCGTGTATCGGCATAAAATATTTTGGTTTCACGAGGTTGAGCATGAGTTTCAATTCTTCCTTTGATGCGTGGCCTGAGACATGCACCTCAGAGACTTTTTCATAGATGACATCTGCCCCTCTCCTGAATAGGTGATTGATTATCCTGCCGATAGGCTGTTCATTACCAGGGATCATCCTTGCCGAGAGTATGACAGTATCGCCGTCCTTAATCTTGATTGTCTTGTGCTCACCTGTAGCAATCCTCGAAAGCACGCTCATCGGCTCTCCCTGACTTCCTGTTGTTATGATTACAACCTCATGGTCTTCGAGTTTTCTAAGGTCTTCAAGCCTTAGCCATGTATTCTGGGGTATCCTGAGGTAACCTAAATCAAGTGCTATCTGTGCGTTAGAAACGATGCTCCTGCCGCACATTATCACTTTTCTTCCATACTTAACAGCAACGTCAATCGCCTGCTGAATCCTGTGGATATTTGATGCAAATGTTGCGATGATAATCCTTCCTGGTGCATTCGAGAATATATCCTCGAACACACGTTTTACCTCTTTTTCAGAGAATGTGAATCCACCTTTTTCAGCGTTTGTGCTATCAGACAGAAGAAGGAGCGTCCCCTTTTCTCCATATTCTGTAAATTTATGGAAATCCATCAATTGACCATCAACAGGTGTAGGGTCGAGCTTGAAATCGCCAGTATGAACAACCAGCCCAACAGGGGTCTGTATTCCGAGACCGACTCCATCCACAATGCTGTGTGTAACCCTGATGAACTCGATAGAAAATACACCGAGTTTTATTATGTCTCTCGGTTTAACAGGGATGAGTTCAGCCTTTTCGAGATGGTGTTCCCGTAGTTTCTCTCTAACCAGGCCAAGTGTGAGGGGTGTGCCATAAATCGGGACATTGATTTCTTTAAGCAGAAAAGGCAGGGCCCCTGTATGGTCCTCATGTCCATGGGTAAGGATTATGCCCTTTACCTTTTCTTTATTGTCTGTGATATAAGAAAACTCAGGGATGAGAAAGTCAACACCGAGCATATCCTCCTCTGGAAACATAAGGCCTGCATCAACTATAATAATGTCATTGCCGTATTCAAAGACTGTCATATTGAGGCCGATCTCCTCAACACCGCCGAGCGGGATAACTGAAAGTGTATTTTCCATTACACCCTCTTCCACCTTCTGTGCATCCAGAGCCATTCTGATGGATTTTGCCTGATATATTCCTCGATGTAATTTGAGAAAGTTTGTGTATCAGCCATAATTGCCTTTTCCTGATCTTCGATATAAGATAGTTTTATCTCATTACCGAGTGTGATTAAGTGACCATCTCCGTCCCTTCTAATAAAGGCAGGCAGTACAGGTGCACCTGTCTTTCTTGCAATAATGGCAGGCATCTTTGTCGTCCATGCACCTCTGCCGAGGAAATCAATGACATAACCTTCTGAAGGGACTACACCCTGGTCTATTAATATCCCCACAATACCCTCTGACCTGAGTCTTGTAAATATGTTCTTCAATGCGCTTTTTTTGTAAATAACACTATTACCATATCTACCTCTTGCCCGCTCAAGTAGCCTGTTTAGATACGGATTATTAAGTGGCCTTGCGACAACTGCAATATTTGATACCTTTGATGAAAAGGCGATAGCTAAGAGCTCCCAGTTTCCACAGTGGCCTGTTACGAAGATAACCCCCTTACCTATTGAAATGGCTTTCCTGAAGTTTTCTTCACCTTCAATCATGACTGCATCGAGTATCTTTTTGCCAAACCCGTAATAAATCTTAACAACCTCGACAAACGACCTGCCGAGGTTTTTGAAATTTTCTTTAATTATAGACTCTGGGGGTAGCGATAATGTAATGGCATTTCTTGCGATAGCGTTCTTGATATTCTCAAATGCGATATTCCTTCTGCTTCCCCATATATAGAAAAGCAGAAGACCGAGCAACTCACCTGTCTTTAATGATAGTCTGTAAGGCAGGACTAATAACGGTAAAGAGAAGAGAGCGAATAAAACAGTCTCAATGACCCAGCATGCATGTTTCATCTATCCTTCTTCTTCTTTCCCCTTTTCTTTCTCTTCCTCTTTCTTCTCCCTGACCGCCTCTGATATCTCTGTTAGACGTTTTGCTATGAGATGGTTTATTGTCCCCTCAGTGTATGTTCCGTCTTCCTGCAATCTCCCGGCAGGTATACCTGTAAGGATTTCGAGCCCTTCCTCAACCCTCTTTATAGGATATATCGAAAATTTTCCTTCCTTCACTGCATCAATAACCTCTTTCTTGAGCATCAGGTTATGTACATTCTTCCCCGGTATTATTACCCCATGAGTCCCATCAAGGCCACTCAGCCTGCATAGTTCAAAGAAACCTTCTATCTTCTCATTAACCCCTCCAACAGGCTGAACATCACCATTCTGGTCCATTGAGCCTGTCACAGCTAAATTCTGTTTGAGCGGGACACCTGCAATACTGCTTAGAAGGGCATAAAGCTCAGCGCATGTAGCGCTGTCACCCTCAACCATTTCATAAAGCTGCTCGAATGTGATGGAGGCAGATAGACTGATTGGCCTTTTTGTTGCATAGACACTTCCAAGATAATTTGTGATAATGAGAATCGCCTTTTCGTGTATCCTGCCGCTCATCTTGGTCTCACGCTCTATGTTCACTACACCTGCCTTGCCAGCGTATGTCTTTGCTGTTATCCTCGATGGTTTTCCAAAACTGTAATCTCCTAAGTCAAGCACAGCAAGACTATTAACCTGCCCTACCTTCTCTCCTGCTGTATCAATAATTATAGTTCCTTCTAAGATCATCTCCCTCAATCGCTCTTCAATCCTATTTGTCCTGAATATCTTTTCATTTAATGCCTTCTGGATATGTTCTCCCCTGACAATATCACTATTGGCCTTTGATGCCCAGTAGTGCGCCTCTATTATGAGGTCTGCTATATCACTGAACCTTGAAGAGAGTTTCCCCTGGTGCTCGGCAAGCCTTGAACCAAATTCTACCACCTTTGCAATGCCCGACCTGTCAAAGGGCAGAAGTTTTTCATCCCTGCACCTCATAGCCACAAATGATGCATACTTATGTATATTTTCGTCTGTCCTCTCCATCCTGCTGTCGAAATCAGCCTTGACCTTAAATAGTTCTCTATATTCTTCGTCAAGGTTATAGAGCAGGTAATAGAGATATGGATTCCCAACGAGTATAACCTTTACATTAAGTGGAATAGCTTCGGGTTTAAGGGTTGTTGTTGATATCAGCCTGTACTGCTCCCAGACGTCCTCTATCTTTATCTCCCCGTTCCTTACAGCCCGCTTGAGTGCATCATAGGCAAATATGTTCCTCAGAAGGTCGAGTGCATTAATTACAATATAACCACCATTTGCCTTGTGCAGTGAGCCTGCCTTTATCATCGAAAAATCTGTTATCGCAATCCCATACTGCACCTTATGTTCTATTCTCCCGAAGAGGTTGTAGTAAGTTGGGTTACTTTCAAACACACAGGGGGCCCCTTTACAATCCTTGTTATTAACAAGGACATTCACTGTGTATCTTGTGAATGTTGGCTCTGCCTTTGGAAGTTTCATGAAAGGCAATGAAGGGACCTGTTCCTCCTGCACCTTGAAATCATCGAGGTGTTCAAGAATGTCTTCGTTTACTTCTTTAAGGTATGCTGTAATATTTTCATGTTCTTTATATTTATTTTTGAGTTCATCAATAAGATGCCCTACAGATGCGAGTGCTGCCTCCCTTTCAAGCTTCCCGAGCATCTCTTTGACAAGTTTTTCTCCTTCCCGCACAGCACGCACCACATCATTGAGTTTCTCCTGGAGGATTTTACCTATGTCCTCTATCTTTTTTTTAGTCTTCTCGTCGAGCATCTCATACTCTTCCTCTGTGAGAGGTTCTCCTGTCTTCCTCACAGGGACTATCATCAGGCCACTTACGGTCTTCCGGATTGAAAAACCCGTTCCCTCAGCCTCATTTTCAAGGCTGGAAAACAGGTCCTTTTGCTTACTCTGGAATTCCTCCATAATCCTGTTCTTCTGCTTCTCGTATTCCTTTGACTCAAAGACCTTTGGAATCTCGACCCTGAGTATCTTTATAAGTTCTTCCATGTCTTTCTGAAATACTGTAGCCTTACCAAGCCCAAGTGAAATGGCCATTGGCACATCGGGGTCCTTGAAGTTATAGACATAGCACCAGTCCTGTGGGACAGGTTCATTTACAGCCCTCTGTGATAGGATTGACTTTATCGTGGTCATCTTACCTGTACCGTTTTCACCGAGGATGAATATATTGAATCCGGTGCTGTCGAGGCCAAGTCCGAAATCAAGGGCATTCAGGGCCCTCTCCTGGCCTATAGTCCCCGTGAAAGTAGGCAGTTCATCCGTTGTATTAAAAGTAAAAACATCAGGGTCGCAGCATTTATAAAGTTCATCAGCACTTAACTTATCAGGCATTGGTTACCTCCACACCAGAGTTATTTAGTTTACACAGTTTACACGGTTTTTCGGGTTAGTTGCAACTCTATAGACTCAGTAAACTCAATAAACTAAGTAAACTGTT
>JACRGU010000039.1 GCA_016212245.1 Nitrospirota bacterium | reverse complement strand
TGCTCTCATTGCCTCGCTTACTGCTGGCCTCTTTGTTATAAGTTCTTCTGCTGAATACCTGGCTGACACAGCTTTCATTACCTCTTGTATTGCAGGGTCTATAATACGCTCCTTGAATTGTACCCCAATGGTTTGATAGACAAGATTTGCCTTATCAGGTATGACATGATAGTTAAGCGCAACCGATGATGTCACATCCTGAAGGTCAGCCGAGGCAGATGCGGCATCAGTCACTGCCTTCTGCACCTTGACATCCATTATGGCAATTTTCTGCATTATAGGTACCCTGAAATGCAGCCCTTCTCCAAGCACATTCTCCTGAACAGCGCCAAAATTAAGGACAACCCCTCTTTCACCTGCACCAATCTGAACCCATGGTCTCAGAAACAGGAAAAACACCAGAATTGCTACAATAATCAGTACTAAACTCATAGGTCCTTTCTTCATTACAGACTGCATTGCCTCTTTTGCCCTGTAAACATCTCTCTCATCCATTTAAGCCTCCCTTTTTTAGAACCAAATTAAAAAGACCCTTACCGCAAAAATTACTTCCCCGCTAAAGGTCTTGCTTGTTAGTTTTACCCCATTAGAAAAAAATCTGCACGAGTTTTCTAACGAGGTTTACCTAACCAGTGGTACCGGCCTGTCCGCTTCAGGCGGACAGACGTGTTGACGATAGTCACTGATTCAGCTACTCCCCTTTACTATAAATAGAATATCTAAAATGCAAAATTTATGTCAACAGGACTTATCTCGATATATACAGCAACATCAAATTGATTACATATATCAGAACTATCGCTGCAGAATCCCACGCCAGAAATAACATCTTCTTCTCTGTGCGATATGTTAAACCGATAACTGCAATAGTTGTCATTGCAATAGCTGATAAAGCAGAGATTATATGATTTTGATTAGCAAAAGAAAGGATAGGTCCCTTGATGAAAAAAAGGTCATCAATAGCAAGGATAAGAATATTAAAGATATTACTCCCGAATAGATTGCCTATCGCAAGGTCTACGGAACCTATTTTCACAGCAGCAATCGAAACCACCAATTCGGGCAGGGATGTAGAAACCGCAATAAATATATTGCCAACAAAGGTCTATCCAAGACCTGTGGCTTCTGCTATGCCCTCACCGATTCTGGGTAAAAATATGGCAGCGATAATAACAACAATCGCATTAATGCTGTAATTGCTAATGGCTGTTTTTGTTGAAATGCCTTCGTATTTCAATTCAACAGCTATTTCCTTTACAAAGGCAACGATCTGTCTTCTCTCATAAAAATATACAAGCCTCATGGCTATAAAATAAATAACCACGAATAACAAACTATAAACCCCAATCCATCCCAATGGAAGAATGCGATTTTCCAGAAATAGACTCACAGCAACTATACTCAGAAGAAACATACCAAAGCCAGCAGATAAAATATGCCCGTGGTGTGCCTTTGTAGATATGGGAGCAGGACGATGAACAGCATCGAGCACAGCAAGGATAAGCATATTGAACACACAACTGCCCAGCACATCACCGACTGCAATATCGGGAACTCCTGCATAAGTAACAGAGCTTACTCCTGGTACAAGCTCAGGAAGGGATGTAACAGATGACATGAGAACAACACCTACCCATGTCCTTCCAAGTCCTGTCTTTTCAACAATAATATCGCCGTATTTGGAAAGTCTTGTCCCTGAATAAACAATCAGTGATGTGCAGGCAATAAATTCAAGCCATAGAAGCAATATGTCTACCCCCTGAAATAATTTAAGGCCATATTCATGCTTTTTCCTTCACCTGTAAATATTATAATGTCACCTGTCTTAAACCTGAAATCAGGCTCAGGGTTTGTATATACCTCTGGGCCTCTCCTTACGGCTATAATTGTGACACCCGTCTTTTTTCTTACCTGAAGCTCAGCTATACTTTTATCAATAAGATAAGAGCCTTCTGGGACTTTATACCCATCCATCTCTATTTCAGGGAGCCATTCATACTTTTCAAAAAGATGTCTCTTTGGAAACTCAACACTTCTCAATGCTGTATAACTATCACTCCTTATCTTATCCACCATATCAAGTATCACATTGTTAGGGAAGTGATACTGGTGAAGCACCCTTGAGAACATTTCTATTGAGGTCTCAAACTCCTCTGGTATTACCTCATTTGCACCGAGTGCCTTCAGGTCATCCACCTCAGCAACATATCTTGTCCTTACGATAATGTAAATATTAGGGTTTTCATGCCTTGCGATAGAGACTATCCTCCTTGTAGAAGCAGGGTCAGATATTGCTACAACAAGAAGCCTTGCCTTTTCAATGCTCAGTTTATGGAGTATCTCTTTACCTGTCCCATCACCATAATATATCGGCTCTCCTTTTTTCTTCATCTCTCTTACTGTATCACTATTCATCTCAAGCACAACATAGGGTATCTCTGCTTCTTTCAATACCCTCGCAAGATTTCTTCCATTAAGACCAAAACCAATAATTATTACATGACCCTGTCTTTTTCTTGGAAACCCCTCTCTCTCTACTTTTTTGAGTCTGTCTACCCTTTTTAACAGATGTCTTGAGGCTATCCAGCCAGATATTGATGGTGCTGATCTTAAGATAAAGGGTGTTATTGTCATGGTTACAACTGATGAGGAAAGAAATATCTGGTAAATCTCCTCTGATACGAGTCTGACAGCCTTACCTGCAATTGCAAGCACAAATGAAAACTCACCAATCTGGGCAAGACCGAGACCGGTATGAATGGCAGTTCTAAAAGGGCTTCCTATTATTAGGGCAGAGAACATCCCTGTAATAATCTTAAGTCCGAATATCAATGTAACGGCCATTGCTATCTTCAGACAATTATCAGACATATACCCAATGTCCATCAGCATCCCGACAGAGACAAAAAACAGGCCTATGAAGCTGTCCTTGAATGGCAATATATCTGATGTTGCCTGATGTGCATACTCTGACTCTGAGATTATAAGACCGGCTAAAAAGGCTCCGAGGGCAAGAGAAAGGCCAAACCTTGAGGTCAGAAGTGCAATGCCGAGGCAGAGGAGTATGATTGTAATTATAAAAAGCTCACGACTCCTCGTATGCACAACTTGATGGAGAAGTCCCGGGACTATCCATCTTGCACTCAGAAGCACAATGGCTATAATCAGAATTGCCTTCCCCATTTTTATTGCTATATCCATTATGTTTATGCTCTCTCCAGACAGAACAGGTATAAGTAGCATGAGCGGCACAATACAGAGGTCTTGGAAAATCAGTATGCCCACTATCATGCGTCCATGTGGAGAGTCTACCTCACCCCTTTCTGTAAGCATCTTAAGGACAATCGCTGTGCTACTTAATGCAATAAGAAAACCGAAGAAAACAGATTTGTTGATGTTTTCTGTTGTAAGATAGGCAGCAATGGCTGATAAGACTATGGTAAGCAATACCTGTATCCCGCCCCCACCTATAACAGCCTTCTTCATCCTGATAAGCTTTGCCATCGAGAACTCGATGCCGATCGTAAAAAGGAGGAGTATGACGCCAATTTCTGCCAGGAGTTCTACTGCATGTACATCCTTGACCATTCCCAGACCATGCGGGCCAATAATAATGCCTGCAATGAGAAAACCCACAAGGGAAGGTATCTTCAGCCTGTGAAGCAAAAATACCACTAAGGCAGAGACACCAAAGATGACGACAAGTGATTTTAGAAAATCGAGATTCATTGATTGTCTCTAAGGCTTTTAAATTCGATATTCCCTGTAGCTTGCTACAGCCCCTGATTAAATCAGGGGTTATTTTTGTCATTCCGCACTTGATGCGGAATCCAGTTTTTTGTCGGTTCTCTGTTTTCACAGGGATGGCATCTGGATTCCTGCTTTCGCAGGAATGATAGCATACAATTTGAATTTTTTAAGATACCCCGCAGCTTGTTGCGGGGAGGTTCATTAATGTCCATTTATTCCTCCACCTCCCATCCCACGCTTTATTCTCTTAAGCAGCCTCCTTGCCCAGATAAACTCTGTTGCGAGGATTGTCAGGCCGATTGGAATTACCACTATCGCAGGCCCTGGTAATACAATCATAGCCAGCCCTATAAGCAGTATTGTAAAACCAATGATAATCTTTATAAGTCGTTTTGCCTGTTGAAGTGTCTGAAGCATTATTTTTAACCTGTAAGAATTTTGAGTATCTCTCTGTATCTTACGGCTGTTTTTTCTACAATCTCATCAGGCAGTACAGGACCAGGATATGTTTGATCCCAGTCGAGGGTAAGCAGATAGTCTCTTACAACCTGCTTGTCAAAGCTATCCTGCCTCCTGCCAGGGGTATAATCTTTTATAGACCAGAAGCGGGAAGAGTCTGGCGTGAGAAGTTCATCTATTAATATAAGCTCACCATTATATAATCCAAATTCAAACTTTGTGTCGGCTATTATAATACCTTTTTTTTCGGCTATGTCTCTTGCCTTTGAATAAACCTTAAGGCTGACATCTCTCAGTCTCTCTGCCATCTCCTGTCCGACAATCCTTATTACTTCACCAAACGAAATATTGATGTCATGTCCCTCCTCTGCCTTTGTACTCGGGGTGAATATCGGTTCATCGAGTCGGGATGACTCAACAAGGCCTCCAGAAAGTCTGATGCCACAGACAGTTCCACTATTTTTATATTCCTTCCATCCTGAGCCAGAAAGATATCCCCTTACAACACACTCAACCGGCACTGGCCTCGCCTTCTTCACAAGCATGCTCCGCCCATCAAGAATATCTTTGTATTTATGAAGCTTTTTAGGGAAGTTATTTACATCTGTGGCCACAAGATGATTCTTGATCATTCCCTCCATCTGTTTAAACCAATAAATGGATATCTGTGTAAGAACCTTTCCCTTGTCAGGAATGCCATTAGGCAGTACAATATCAAATGCAGAAATTCTGTCAGTAACCACGAGTAGCAGGTGTTCTCCAAGGCCATAGATGTCTCTTACCTTGCCACGTTTAATGAGGGTGATATCAGGAAGCTCTGTTTTTAAGATTACTTTATTCATTTTAAAAATGTGCAAAAATTCTATCCTTTATATAAATCAGCCGTCAAGAAAATTCGGGTTGGAATGTTTTATAATATGATATGGCCTTGCTTGAAATAAAGAAATACCCGGAAAAGATTCTAAAAGAAAAGGCTGCTCCTGTTGAAAGCATAAATGGTAACATCCAGCGACTTATTGATGATATGATAGAAACCATACATGCTGTATCGGGAGTCGGTCTTGCAGCCAACCAGGTGGGTATTTCAAAACGACTCTGCATAATAGATGTGAGCACAAAAGAAGAAAAGACACCACTTATAGTCCTTATAAACCCCGTGATTATTGAAAAAGGAGGCGTTGTTGAGGCTGAAGAGGGATGTCTGAGCATCCCGGGGTATACAACAACTATAAAGAGGGCTGAAAGGGTCTATGTTCGAGGGCTAAATAGAGAGGGTAAACACATAGAGATAGATGGTACAGGCCTGCTATCCAGGGCCCTGCAACATGAAATAGACCACCTCAATGGACTTCTTATTATTGACAGGATAAGCCCCATTAAAAGAGAGTTTTTCAAAAAGCGATACAGAAAATCCCTGAAGGCAGCAACGAGCAGCAAGTGACAAGCATGAGAGATTGGACCGCTCTTGAACGGTTTTTAATTCTGTCGAAGACAGAATTAACCGCGGAGACCCGATTTATCGGGTCGAGAATGAGTGAAAGAGCGATCCAATCTCTCATCTGGTTTAATCTTCTTGTTACTTAATATGCGTATAGTATTCTTCGGTACACCTCAATTTGCTGTTCCATCATTAAATAAACTTCTTCAGTCAGGTGAAAAAGTCATTGCAGTGGTAACGCAGCCTGACAAAAAGAAAGGGAGAGGTCGTATTCTTTCCCCTCCACCAGTTAAAGAATTTGCTCTCAACAGAGGAATTAGAGTTTTACAGCCCACAAGCATAAAAGACCCTGAATTTATCAATGAGCTTTCAACTATGAAACCTGAAATCATTGTTGTTGTTGCATATGGAAAGATATTGTCTGCACAGATTCTTAAACTTCCTTCATTCGGCTGTATCAATGTACATGCCTCACTGCTTCCAAAATACAGGGGAGCTGCTCCAATCCAGTGGGCGATAATTAATGCTGAAAAGAAGACAGGTATAACCACAATGCTTATGGATGAAGGACTCGACACAGGGGGTATCCTGTTACAGGAAGAGACAGAAATAGCTGCTGATGATAACGCAGAGACTCTCAGTAAAAGGCTTGCAGAAATAGGGGCATCTTTATTGATTAAAACCATAAAAGGCATAAAAGATGGTTCTATTAAACCCATTCCTCAGGTGGAAACTCCAAGTTATGCCACTCCCCTCAAAAAAGAGGACGGAAGGGTCAACTGGTTAAAAACTGCAACAGAGATATTTAACTTTGTCCGGGGTATGTACCCATGGCCAGGGGCCTATTGTTATTTAAATAGAGAAAGGATTAAAATTATTAAGGTAAAGGCGATTGAGGGCTCTGGCATACCTAACAGGATAGAGAAGGCAGGGGAGGGAGAACTTATTGTCGGCACAGTGAAAGGGCTCATTTCAATTATAGAGTTACAGCCAGAGGGCAAAAAATCAATGTCTGCTGCTGCATTCCTTCAAGGGAGGCACGTAAAAGAAGGAGCCTTTTTTGATGAACCGTAGATGGATTAGAGGTCTCACCCTTAAACTTTTATATCCTTTATTCATGCTCATCGGTTCATTTTCGAAAAATAAAAAAGAAGACCTTCAGCGATTTATTATCGCCCTAAACAACAGACTTGTCAGAGCAGAAAGGCCAAAGTCAAAACGTATACTCCTTCTACTTCCTCACTGTCTTCAGATAAACGAATGTAACATCAGGCTTACACATAATATATACAATTGTGAGAGATGTGGTAAATGCGAGATCAGAGATCTTATTCAGATTGCCGATGAAAATCATCTAAACCTTTTTGTTGCAACAGGTGGCTCGCTTGCAAGGAGGATTGTAACTGAAGTGAAACCAGAGGCGATAGTCGCCGTTGCATGTGAGAATGACCTGAGTAGCGGGATTGCTGATACCTACCCTCTTCCCATACTGGGCATTCCAAACGAAAGACCCTTTGGCCCCTGCGTCAACACACAGGTTGATCTTGAGAAGGTCAAAGAGGCGATAGAATTTTTCAGTAAAGAGTAATAATCTACTACCTATGTCCTGTGTAAGAGAACTTGCCATTAATGCCCTCTATGAAATATGGGGGAAAGGGAAAAAACCAAAAGAAGCCATAGAAAATCTTTCCACTCCCCTCGATAAAAGGGACAGGGCATTCCTGATGGAGCTTGTGTATGGTGTATTAAGATACAGGGACACGCTTGATTGGGCTTTAAAGGATTTTCTCAAGAAACCCTTTAAACTTAGCTTTCAAACATTAAATAATCTGCGTCTTGGTGCATACCAGATACTCTTTATGCAGGTGCCTGAATGGGCAGCAGTAAATGAGGCGGTTGAGATAGAGAAAAAACATGGTCAACCTGAGCTCGTAAATGCAGTATTAAGAAACCTATTGAGGAATCGCGAGGCGTTAAGTATAAAGCGTGAGGCGATGGAACAAGAAGCTGATGACCCACTTATACCTGACGCCTTACGCATCACAGATATCGCAACTCTGACATCCCATCCGGAATGGCTTATAAGGAGATGGCTAAAAAGGTTTGGAGGAAAAGAGACACTGAAACTTGCACAAGCCAATAACAGAATCCCCCCATTGACCCTAAGGGTAAACACCGTAAAAACAAGCAGAGAGCAGATAGCAGATAAACTAAAAGAAAAAGGTATAGAATCAGAGTTGACAGAATTCTCTCCTGATGGGATAAAGCTGAAAGGGTTTCATTCTTTCAGGGAACTTTATGACCTGAAAGGCTATATCATTGTCCAAGATGAAGCTGCACAGCTAATCACATATATGCTTGAGCCAGAGCCTGGTGAAAGGGTATTAGATGCATGTGCTGCACCCGGGGGCAAGACTACACACATTGCCCAGATGATGAGAGATCAGGGTGAGATTATTGCGGTTGAAAGCGATACAAAAAGAACCAATCAGCTCGATGAAAATATCTCAGAATTCGGGCTATCATCGGTAAAGGTTATATGTGCAGACATAAATAAAATTAAAGATTCTGGGATGTTTGATAAAATACTCCTTGATGCACCTTGCTCTTCCCTGGGTGTTATAAGGAGAAACCCCGATGTAAAATATAGATACAGGGCAAACGACCTGCTTGACTTTAAATCAAAACAGCTTTATTTGCTGTACTCGGTCTCCGGGCTATTACGGCCAGGAGGTTTACTGGTATATTCTGTATGTTCAACAGAACCTGAAGAAGGTGAAAGTGTCGTAAGAGAGTTCTTGAAGATAAAAAAAGATTTCTATATCATAGGAGACACTGTCTTTTTTCTTAAAAAATTTATACATAACGGGTATTTCAGGACATATCCACATAGATATGATATGGATGGTTTCTTTGGAGTAAAGATCTGCAGAAAGAGATGAGCAATCTAATAAAAATACCTATTTATCTCCTAACATTCGTACTGCTTGGTCTCATCTTCGGTTATCTCACCTTTAAGGTTCTGAGCTTTAGCCGAACAGTCGATGTACCTGCCTTATACGGGAAGAGCCTTGTGGAAGCAAATGAGCTGCTTACAAAGAATGGGCTTTATCTCAAGATTGAAGGTGAAGATTATGATTCTACCGTCCTGCCAGGATACATACTCAGACAGGATGTTCCGGCAGGGAATAAGGTTAAAGAACGAAGGGGCATAAAGGTCATCCTCAGCAAAGGGCCGAGGGTACAGTCAATCCCGATGCTCGTCAGTGAAACACTCTTAAATGCTGAATCAATACTGCTTCAGAAGGGGTTGAAGATAGCAAAGGTAATAAGGGTACACTCAGATACAGTTGAAAAGGACAGAATTGTAGCTCAAAAACCCCAACCTGATGAAAGGGTGAGTGACTATATCACGGTACTTGTTAGTCTCGGCCCTCATGAGGTAATCTATTACTGCCCTGACTTTGAGGGGAAGTCTATCGAAGAAGCAAAAGAACTTGCAGATAGGTTAAAACTGAAAATAGAGACCGAAGGTCTTGGAAAAAAGATAAAGATACAAAAACCAAAACCCGGGACACAGGTAAAGGCAGGCGATACAATTTACCTGCAGACAGAATGATTAAAATGATTAGATTATCTGCTCCAAAAATGTCATTCCCGTGTAAACGGGAATCCAGTCCTTCTGTCTCTGGATTCCTGCTGGAGTTTACCCCGTACTTGATACGGGGCAGGAATGACAGGAAAAGGGTAAGGAGACAATATGGTTAAGATAGCACCTTCAATACTTTCTGCTAATTTTCTGAAACTCGGAGAGGAGATAAAGGCTGCTGAGGAAGCAGGTGCAGACATGCTCCACATTGATATTATGGATGGCCATTTTGTCCCTAATATAACTATAGGCCCATTCATAGTAGAATTGATTCGAAAGACCACTTCTATACCACTCGATGTCCATCTCATGATAGAGGAACCAGATAAATATCTAAGGGATTTTATAAGAGCAGGTGCAGATTATCTGACAGTCCATTATGAGGCTTCGGTACACCTGCATAGGACAGTACAGTGGATAAAGGAAAGCGGTGTAAAGGCTGGTATATCGCTTAACCCTGCAACACCTGTATGGAGCCTTGAGCATATACTGCCTGATGCGGACATTGCTCTTTTGATGTCTGTAAATCCAGGCTTTGGTGGACAGGGGTTTATACCTCAGATTATTGACAAAATAAGGATATTAAAAAAGCTCATTAGAGAGAGGGGGCTTTCAACCCTTATAGAGGTTGACGGTGGTGTAAAACTCGATAATGCGAAGGATATTGCATCTGCTGGTGCTGATGTCCTCGTTATGGGTTCTGCCTTCTTTAATTCTGAGGATTACGGAACAATCATAAAAAGATTAAGGGAATGCCTTGAAAATTGATAGTATTGTTGAGCGTGCAGAGGAACTAAAGGAAAAAGGTGATATTTGCAGGATGCGAGGTAATTTTGATGCCGCTGCAAAAAACTATTTGGCTGCGATTAAACTTGCTGAAAAACTCAAGGATACAGTCAGAGTTGCTGATGCAAAGGTCGGGCTTGGCCTCTCATTAAGGGCAGAGGGTAAGTGGAAGGAAGCCATAAAATTCATCCATGAATCAAGAAGGACATACCAGAAAAAAGGCGACAGCCAGGGCCTTGCCTTTACACTCTGGGCAGAGGCAGGAACCTTAAGGATAAAGGGAGACATCACAGGTACAATCAGGGTCTTTAAAGAATCCTATAAGATATTCAAATTTATTAAAAACATCCAGGGGACCGGTTACTGTCTGTGCGGCCTTGGAGGTGCATCACGTGTTGCTGGGCGATTCAGAGATTCTCTTAAGTACTATACTACTGCAAACAGATTGTTCTTTGCTATTAAAGATACGTTCGGCATAGCCTACTCCTATTGTGGTATTGCAAATGCATACAGGATGCTAAAGGATTATAAAAGTGCCCTTACTAATTTCGCAAAGGCAATCAGGCTATATAAAAAGATAAGGGATAAGGTAAGTTATTCATATACTATATGGGGTCTCGGAATAACCCACAAAATGATTGGCGACTACAAAAGGGCTCGTGATTATCTTATCAGGGCTATGTTGCTCTTTAAGAAGACAAAAGACCCGAGGGGCATAATCTACTGCAAGCTTGGTCTCGGAGAGCTTAATTTCCTCGAAGGCAGGAAGGCCAACGCAAAGAGACAGTTAAAAGCAGCCCTGTACGACTCGACCAAAAATAGTTTTGCTGTCGAGAAGTGCCATGCAAAAACAATCTTATCCTGTATGGATGGAAAGATAGATAATGAATGTTATAATAGGCTTGGATTGAAACTCAGGTTTCAAGGATTACCTTTTAATATACCATAAGAGAAATTAAAGATTTAAAATTAAAAACGCAAAATTACAATTTAAAGTTCAAAAATTTTGATTTTTGATTTTCCTGAGCGGGGGCTTAAACATGGGGGTCTTTAATATCCCCAATACTCTCACAATAGCAAGAATAGTTATTATACCGATGTTTATAACAGCAATAATATATAAGCGTTACGACTACGCCCTCTATCTCTTCATGGTCGCTGCACTTACAGATATATTCGATGGGCTCTTTGCACGTCTTAAAAACCAGAAGACTGCGCTAGGCACATTTCTCGACCCTCTCGCCGATAAATTTTTACTCGTTACAGCATTTATCGTCCTATCTACTTACGGCTGGATACCTAAGTGGCTTACAGTCACAGTCATAAGCAGGGACATCATTGTTATTACCGGCTGGTTTCTGCTTTATTTTATTACTGATACATCGAGGGTTGAACCAACAGTACTTGGTAAGGCTACAATATGGATACAGAGCATACTTATCGCTTATGTGCTTATAGATATCAATCTGCTTTCCCTGCCGGATATGCCTCGTCTGCTACTATGGATAACTGCAGGGATTACAATACTCTCAGGGCTTCACTATATTTACAGAGGATTAAAACTGACACATGCAGGCTAAAAAAGGTATCGAGATAGATAGTATCAGTCGGGGCAGTCTGGCCGAAAAATCAGGGTTCCTTCCTGGCGATATACTCCTCTCTATAAACTCACATAAACTGTGCGACCCTATTGACTTCATGTTTTACAGTAATAATGATGACCTCGAGATAGAAGTAGAAAGGGAAGGGGAAAAGATTAATTTCCATATAGCGCGGAAAGATGGTGAAGAGTTTGGGATGGAGTTTAAGCCCTTTAAGGCCATGATATGTAAAAACAACTGTATATTCTGTTTCGTCAAACAGCTTCCAAGGGGGCTGAG